>CAZUID010000022.1:0-301 GCA_964620985.1 uncultured Candidatus Saccharibacteria bacterium
AAATACGCTAGGTTCTTTGTTGCTGATAGGGCAGACGGCTCTTCTTCACGTGCTATTGTGCTAGCTTTAACGGCTTTGCATAACAATGACTTTGCAGCGGAGATATTCTCTCCTGCGTTTTACGACGGACATGGAGGCAATAATGATTTTAATAAAGGGGAATTGGAAGGGAATCTTAGGAACTCCATTGAGCTTGAGGTACACCCTTCTTTAAAATAAATAAAGTTAATTAATTGGGAAAACAAAATGGGCGGGGGTAGGAAACCAAGGTTCCTTACCTCCCGCCCACACTTCGCTACTC
>CAZUID010000022.1:311-6997 GCA_964620985.1 uncultured Candidatus Saccharibacteria bacterium
CTGGTAAATAAATAATGTTAGTTAATTAGACAAACAAAATGGGCGGCGGATTCCATAAGGATCCCGCCGCCCGATACTTCAACTCCCAATCAGCCGCTTCGCGCACCTGTTGCCGCGCGCTCGGCTTCGCTCGGGTCGCGCTCGGCGACCTACTACTACGAGATCGCGATGCGGAGCGTGGCTCCGCATTCGCACACGACGACGGCTCCTGCCGTGTTGCGTGTGAGCGCGGCAGAAACCTTCCTACCACACCCGACCACCAGGCAGGTGGCACTCATGCCACCCTTGCTGGTGGCAATCGCGGACAGGGTCATCATGACCCTGTCCGGAGACACACGTCCCGGTACGTGCTGTTGCATCGTCATTGCGGTGAAGCTCCTGCAAGTCAATTGTGAACGGACATTTTGGGAATCGGCTTCGCTCCGCTGACTGCTGGCTAAGGCGTTCCCGTGAGTACTTCCTATACAGTCTAGCATAAAATATGTCAATTGTCAAGCTGATTTTAGCCTTATATTGCATACTTCACTAGCGCTCGTAGACCGTGAACAACTATATCTCACTTCGTTCGGGATCCTAAAATTTTATAGTCGCTTCGCTCGTTAAAATTTGGGAGTTATCCACAGCTTATTTGTTGACATGTGAACGCTCGTTCACTTATACTATATACATAAGCAAGTAGGGTCGTTTAGTAAAATAATTATTAAAAATATATGTCACAAGCACAATATTTAAAAACAATAGAAAAGGAGATTCAGAGGTTGAACAAGATTATTGATCAGAAGATATTAAGAGGGGAGGCTTATTATCGTGAGGCTCGAGATCACAAGCTTCTACTCCAGAAGGTACGATATCATTCTCGCAAGAATTTCTTCCGCAATTTATTTCCTACTTTTTCTTCTGCCTTCTAGAAAATGCAAAACCCCTACAAATCTAAAATAGAATCTTTCTATAAAGACGAGAAACGCATGCCGACTTATACCGAGATGATGAAGCTCTTCGGTTTCAAGTCTAAGAATGCAGTAGCAAGAATAGTAAATAAGATGCTTGAAGCTGGGCTGGTTGCCAAGGATCACTTGGGGAGGCTTGTTCCCTCAGAGACATTTGGTGAGATTGCCAAGCTTGGCTCGGTGACTGCTGGACTACCCGCAAGTGTTGAAGAAGAATTATCTGACACAGTTAGTCTCGACGATATGCTTGTCGGCAAGAAAGAGCTAACGTACATGCTCGAAGTTGATGGCGACTCGATGATTGAAGCACACATCGAAGACGGGGATATGGTTCTTGTCGAAAAAACTGAGAATGCCAAAGATGGACAGATAGTTATAGCAGAAGTCGACGGCGAGTTCACTATGAAGTATCTACGCGAGAAGGGCGGCAAGCGATGGCTCGAGCCAGCAAATAAGAACTACAAACCAATCTATCCCGAGCACAGCCTCAAGATAGTGGCAGTACTTAAAGCAGTTATTAGGAAGTACTAAAGTTATATATATTAAACCAAACAAAAAACCGCCTTTCGGCGGATTTTTGTATTTTATCTCGAGACCTGCCTGCGCAGACAGGTAAAATTAAGCAACCATATCCTTCAAACCTTTTGCAGGTCGGAATTTTGGAACTTTCTTAGCAGCTACTTTAACTTGCTCTCCAGTTTTTGGATTGCGAGCCATGCGTGCTGCACGTGATTTAACGGAAAAGATTCCGAAACCAGCGATAGATACTTCGTCACCCTTTTTCAAAGCGCCGACGATTGCATCAAACAATCCATCTACCACTTCTTCTGCTTGAACTTTGGTACCACCTAGTTTGCCGTGTACCAACTCAGCTAATGCTTGTTTATTCATAGTACGATAAAAGATTATTTCTAATAACTTTTCGACCATTACTTATAAACCGTCGATAACCCTTAAACACTGTCATTATATACTAAGGGTTTTTTTAGGGCAATAGAAATTCTACGAGGAGAAAATTTGACAAATTTTAACGTGCGTATTCTATTACACGTGTTTCTCGGATCAAAGTTACCTTGATTTCACCCGGATACTTCAATTCCTGCTCAATTTTGAGTGCAATCTCGCGAGCCATGAGCTTACCTTCAGCGTCAGAGACCTTTTCAGGGGTTACAAATATGCGGATTTCACGTCCAGCTTGCAATGCATAGGACTTTTCAACACCACCAAAGGCGTTTACTAGGGCTTCAAGCTCTTGAAGTCGCTTGAGGTAGTTCTCTACTGAGTCTCTACGAGCCCCAGGACGTCCTCCAGAGATAGAATCTGCCGTTTGCACTATGATTGCCTCGATAGTTTCGTATGGATAGTCTTCGTGGTGACTCTTCATTGCGGTAATGATGCGCTCATCTGCACCGAATTTCTGCAATATGCGGATACCGATCTCGATATGAGTACCTTGGACTTCGTGGTCTAGGGCTTTACCTATGTCGTGAACGAGGGCACCAGCCTTAGCGATAGCGACATCAGCGCCAAGCTCTTCTGCGAGCATGCCTGCGATGTGAGCCATTTCGATAGAGTGTTGCAAGACGTTCTGTCCGTAACTGGTTCGGAAGTATAGTCGTCCGATGATAGCTACTATGCGAGGGTCGAAATTGAATATTCCGCATTCATATACTGCTTGTTCGCCTTTTTCTTTGATTATCTTGTTGATTTCTTCCTTGGCTTTGTCTACTAGCTCTTCAATCTTGGCTGGCTGAATGCGTCCGTCGAGAATCAAGTTCTCAAGAGCGAGACGTGCCACTTGTCTGCGGATAGGGTCAAAAGAAGATATGACGATAGAGCCTGGAGTGTCGTCCACGATAAGCTCTACTCCTGCTGCACGTTCGAAGGCTCGGATGTTTCGGCCTTCTTTACCAATGATTTTACCCTTGATTTCATTGTTTGGGATAGAAACAATAGTTGTCATGAGCTCAGAAGCAGTACTTGAAGCTAGGCGTTGTATTGAGGTAGCAAGTATGTCCTTGGCACGGCGATCAAGCTTCTCCTCGTTAGTGTTCTCTAGTTTTTGAATCTTAACTAGGATATCTTCTTCATATTTCTTCTCGATGTCTTTCAGAAGCTCTTCTTTAGCCTCTCCTTCTGTAAGGCGAGACACTCTCTCGAGCTCTGCGCGCTTGTCTTCCTCTATCTTTGATACTTTTTCTTGAATTTTCTTTATCTCTTCTACTTTAGACTTCACACTTTCTACTTCTTTGTCTATCTCCACCTGACGCGCATCAAGAAACTCGTCTTTCTTGATGAGTCTTTTCTCTGTTTCTTTAAATTCTACTTCTTTCTTCTTTTCTTCTTCACGAAGCTCGGCAAGCTTGGTTTCAGAAACCTTCTTAGCCTCGTCCACTATTTTCTGGGCTTCTTCTTTAGCCCCGACCATCATCTGCTTGATGTCGATCTCAATAGAGCGACGCTTTCCTAGAGCGATGATGAGGCGTAGATAGTAACCTATTAGAACGCCCAAAAGGAGCGCTCCTGCTCCCAAAAGAATTATTGTTATTAAGCTCATAAGTCTTGAATCGACTTATAAGAACAGACCACTATATTTGCGGTTTCATTGACTCACAGAGATTTTTCCTCCAAACTCGAACACTTTTCAAAACATTTTTCAGTGAAAACTTCATAATATATGGGGTATTCCTATAAACCAACTATAAATTAATCGAAAATCAATTTCTAAATACTACCCATTTAGTATATCAAATATGAGGGGAATTGTCTAATTCTCTGCTTTGGCAGTTGGAGCCTTGGATTTGGTGACTATCTCGTCGATGATGCCGTACTTTTTGGCCTCTTCGGCATCCATAAAGAAGTCACGTTCCACGTCTTTCTCTACTTGGGAGAGGGATTTGCCTGTATTTTTAGCCAAAAGCTTGTTTAGGTTGTCTCGAGTCTTCAATATGTGCTTTGCGGTTATTGCAATGTCTGTTGCTTGGCCTTCAACACCGCCTAGAGGCTGGTGAATCATGACTTCGGCGTTTGGCAGGATGAATCTCTTACCCTTTTTACCAGAAGATAGTATGATAGCCCCTCCTGAAGCGGCTAGACCTACGCAGAAAGTCGCTACGTCTGGTCGTACGTGATTCATGGTATCTACTATAGCCATAGTTGATGTTACTGAGCCTCCAGGGGAGTTCACGTATAGGAAAATGTCCTTTTTAGAATCTTCCGACTCAAGGAATAGAAGCTGGGCGATAACGATGTTGGCGGTGTGGTCGTCTATTGGGCCACCAAGGAAAATTATGCGCTCACGTAATAGGCGAGAGTATATGTCATAGGCTCGTTCGCCGAATTGTGATTTTTCTATAACTGTTGGGATTAACATGTTTGGATTATAGCAGTTTTCCACATTTTCGCAATAAAATTTTTCTTGCTTCTAATTTTTAAAGTGGTACCATTCTACCTAATGTGCAATGACAAGTATAACTTCAAGATTCCCAACACCCGAATAATTATTTCTCCCAATTTTATATTCTCAGTTTATTCCAAGCCCTCCGAAGGGGCTATTTTTTTATCTAAATTATGCTCTATATAGAAGGCAACATCGTAAATAACTCTGGGGTTAAAAGAGGTCGCATAGAAATCGACCAGGAGACTGGCTTGATCATAAAAGTTGCAGAGCCGACTGGCGTTGCGGATATGGTTCTCAAAGAAGAATTAATTTTCCCGGGATTTATAGATTTGCATGTACATGCACGTGAAGATATGAGTCATGCCCAAGAATACAAAGAGGATTTCTCTACAGCTGGAGCCGCTGCGATAAATGGTGGAGTGGTCGCATTTGCTGATATGCCGAATAATAAAATTCCACCGATAGATAATGCAAGTTATGATGCTAAGAATAATTTGGCAAAAAACGCCCCAGTTGAAGTCTTGCTCTATGCAGGCATCGGTGCGAAAACTAATCCACTTGATAAAAAAGTCCCGTATAAGGTCTTCATGGGTCAGTCCATTGGAGATTTGTTTTTTACTTCACGCGAAGAATTAGAAAGAGCTATAGAGAAATACAAAGGCCAGCATGTGAGTTTTCATTGCGAAGATCCAGAGATTTTAGAAAAAAATATCAACCAAGGAACTCACGAAAGCAAGCGTCCGCCTGAGGCAGAAATTTCTGCAGTGGATTTTGCACTTGAGCTTATCGAGAAATATAAAATCATCGGCAAGATTTGTCACGCTTCCACGGTAGAGGGGATAGAGAAAATTATAAAAGCGAAAGCACGTGGAGTTGCGGTGACTGTGGAAGTCACTCCACATCACTTATATTTTGATGAGACGATGTTGGGGGAGAGTAGAACAGAGTTTCAAGTGAATCCACCAATTCGTCAAAGTAAAGAAAATCGTCTTGCGCTTATAAAGTTTCTGAAAGATGGGAACATAGATTATCTGGCAACTGATCACGCACCACATTCAAAAGAAGAAAAGCAGAAAGGTATTTCAGGGCTGACTCATTTAGATACTTATGGCTCTGTGGCAACTTGGCTGATGGCAGAGCACGGATTTAGTCCAGAAGATATCTCTAGAGTATGTGCGCAAAATCCAGCAAAGTTTCTCAATGAATTTATTTCAAATAAATATGGAGAAATAAAAGAAGGTGGGGTTGGATCACTTACAATTTTGGACCCAAACAAATCAATAAAAATAACAGCGGAAGTTTTGAAGACCAAATGTGGCTGGTCGCCGTTTTTAGGAATGACGTTTCCAGGTAGTGTGACAGCGACAATAATCAAAGGAAAAATTTATGAAAAATAATCAGAAGAAAAACTTAGCAAAACTTGTATTGAAAGATGGAAGTTGTTTTGAGGGGAAAAGTTTCGGGGCAAATCGTTCCATGGCAGGGGAGGTGGTTTTCGCGACCGGAATGGTTGGTTATCCTGAGGCCATCACCGACCCATCTTTTAGAGGTCAGATATTGGTGATGACTTATCCGTTGATAGGTAATTATGGAGTGCCCAAAAGTGAACTTTGGGAATCTGAGAAAATTCAGATAGCAGGACTTGTGGTTTCTAGTTATATCGATACTCCATCACACCATGCAAGTACCATGACCCTTTCGAAGTGGCTACAGAAAGAGGGAGTGCCAGCAGTGGAAATCAAAGACACCCGAATGCTAACTCAGAAGCTTCGCAGTGAAGGTGTGTCTTTGGGTAAGATTGTTGTTGGTGGCAAGGATGTAAAATTTGAAAATCCTGATCTTCGCAATTTAGCTATGGAGGTTTCTATCAAGAAAATAATTTCTCACGGCGATGGTGAGAAAACTATCGTACTCATCGACTGTGGTGCGAAGAGAAACATCGTGCGTAGACTGCTTTCACGTGGTCTTAAGGTGGTGGTGGTGCCTTGGGATACCGACGTTACACAGTTAAATTTCCCGTTCGACGGAGTGTTAATCTCTAACGGTCCTGGTGATCCAACTCGCGTGAAGCAGACTATTAAGAATGTAAAAAAGATTCTGGCTAAAAAAATTCCTACTCTAGGTATATGTCTAGGTAATCAGATTCTTACTCTAGCTTCTGGGGGTTCTACGTTCAAACTCAAGTTTGGACATCGAAGCCAGAACCAGCCGGTTATCGAAAACAGTACGAAAAAGTGTTACCTCACAACCCAAAATCATGGTTTCGCAGTGGGCGCTATTCCTAAAGGATTTAAAGAATGGTTTCACAACGCGAACGACAAAACCAACGAAGGCATCAT
>CAZUID010000022.1:7007-8379 GCA_964620985.1 uncultured Candidatus Saccharibacteria bacterium
TCATTCACGATAGTGAGCCTTTCATGTCAGTGCAGTTTCATCCCGAGAGCTCGCCAGGGCCCACAGATACTGACTGGGTATTCGATTACTTTTTAAAGCGTGCCGGAATCATAAAATAAAATTATGCAAAAAGAAAAAAAATCACCAAAGTTCAAAAAGATTCTAGTGCTAGGTTCTGGCGCGCTAATGATCGGGCAGGCAGGGGAGTTCGACTATTCTGGTAGTCAAGCAATCAAAGCTTTGAAAGAAGAAAATATCAAAGTTATTTTAATCAACCCCAACATCGCGACGTATCAGACTTCTAAAACTCTCGCGGATGAAGTTTATTTTCTACCTGTTACGGATCACTTTGTTGAGAAAGTTATCGCCAAAGAAAGACCTGATGGCGTGATGCTTTCTTTCGGTGGACAGACGGCGCTTAATTGCGGGCTCTCACTTTCAGAAAAAGGAGTTTTTAAAAAATACAATGTTGAGGTTTTAGGTAGCCCAATTTCTTCTATCGAGCTTACCGAAGATCGCGAGCTTTTCGCTAGACATTTAAAGAGTATCGGAATTCCAGTGCCACAATCAGACACTGCAGTGAGTGTTAAAGAAGCAAAAGCTGTTGCAAGTAAAATCGGATTTCCTTTAATGGTGCGAGCAGCTTTCGCACTAGGAGGGCAGAAGTCTGGAGTTGTGCGTAACGAAAAAGAATTGGAAGAAATTGTGAAAGGCGCTTTGGCGGTTTCACCACAAGTTCTAATAGAGAAATATTTGCATCACTTTAAAGAAGTTGAGTATGAGGTTGTCCGCGACAAAAATGGCAACACGATAACTGTGTGCAATATGGAGAATTTAGATCCGCTTGGAATTCACACCGGAGACTCGATAGTTGTTGCTCCAAGCCAGACGCTTAGCAACGAAGAGTATCATGGTCTGCGACAGGCAAGTATAAAAATTGTTGATAGTTTGAAAATTGTTGGTGAGTGTAATGTGCAGTACGCGCTTAATCCTAATCCTAAAAACGGTGAAGTAGATTATTTTGTGATTGAAGTAAACGCACGACTCTCACGCTCTAGTGCACTTGCTTCCAAGGCCACTGGGTATCCGCTGGCATATGTTGCTGCGAAGCTTGCGCTTGGTCAGACTCTTAGTGATATAGATAATAAAATTACGAAAGTCACTCAGAGCTTCTTTGAGCCAGCGCTTGATTATGTGGTGGTTAAGATGCCACGTTGGGATTTGGAGAAATTTAAAGGCGCCGAAGAGCACATCAACAGTGCAATGAAATCTGTCGGCGAAGTTATGTCTATCGGCAGATCTTTCGAAGAGGCGCTCCAGAAAGCTGTGCGTATGCAGACTGGACTTATCGAGAGCGTTACCGACAACGGCT
>CAZUID010000023.1:0-8308 GCA_964620985.1 uncultured Candidatus Saccharibacteria bacterium
ACGCGATAGATCCACGTATCGATGTGGATTGCTTAGGTACAAGTAGAGGAGAGAAATTTTATAATGGCGATACCATGCTTGGCTTCCCGACAGCGCTTGCTTGCATGGAGCTACTTGATTCTGTTGGCACTGACTTGAAAGACAAAAAGATTGCTGTGCTGGGGCAAGGGACTCTCGTGGGTAAGCCCGTAACTGCACTGCTTAATTTTCGTGGCCTTGCACCTCAGGTGATAAATAGTAAAACTGAAAATAGTACAGAATTAATAAAAGACGCTGACGTTATTATTTCTGGAATGGGGAAAGGCAAATATATAACTGGCGAGATGATTAAGGATGGCGCTATAATTATAGACGCCGGGACTTCAGAAATGAGTGGCGGTATAGTGGGGGATGTAGAGTTGGATTTAGTTGCAAATGTTGCGGGCTTCGTGTCGCCCGTGCCTGGCGGTGTGGGGCCTGTGACGGTGGCTATGCTTTTAAAAAATGTTTTAACAGTTGCTAAATCCCTCGGGAAAACTCGGGATGATTTTGCTAAATCAAATATATGAATGAAAAAATATTTTATTTCTTTTACAATCTTGCCCACCAGTCTTCATTAATGGACGGAACTATAGTTTTCTTAGCAGATATTTTCCCTTATATCGTGGTGATGGTGGCAGGGCTGTTTATTTTATTTCATCATGAGATATTTCGCGCAGAGAATCCTTTCAGGGTTTTTTTATATAAAAGAAAAGAAATGTTTCTCGTCGCTTTTTCGCTAATTCTTGCTACTTTTCTATCCTATGCACTTAAGATCGTCTTTCAAACTCCGCGACCCTTTGATGCACTGCCGGGAGTAGTCTCTCTTTTCCCAGAATCAGGACATGCATTTCCTTCAATGCATTCTGCTTTCTTTATGGCGCTTGCGGTCGCTATATATCTTATGCACAAAAAGGCTGGGTATGTATTTATGGTTTTTGCATTACTCATTGGTCTTGCGCGCATAGCTTCCGGAGTGCATTTCCCTATAGATATATTGGGTGGTTTTATCTTGGGTGCGATTGTTTCTTACTCTGTTCATGTGCTTGCGTCTTTGGGTAAAAGCGTATAGAATGGGCCTACATTATGTGGAAAAGAATAATTTTAGCTGTATTAATACTTGCTTTCGGAAGCGCCCTCGGACTCTTTGTTTTTAAGTCTGAGCCTAAATTAAATAAGAATTTTGAGAATGAAAGTGCTTTCTTTAAAAATCACCCTTTTAGACTGGGCTTGGATCTTTCAGGTGGTAGTCATTTAATATATAAAGCCGATGTCTCAGGGCTAGAGGGTTCTCAAGTTGATGATTCTATGGAAGCCTTGCGAGACGTCATCGAGCGCCGAGTAAACCTTTTCGGTATTGCTGAGCCCCTAGTGCAAGTACAAAAGGCGAGTTTTATTTCTGGTGGAGAAGAGAAGCTAATAGTTGACCTTCCTGGTGTGACTGATGTTGAGAAGGCTACTAAGATGATAGGACAGACTCCACTTTTGGAATTTAAAACCGAAGCACCTAAGGATGCACCTCAGAAAGCCAAAGTAGATGAGAATGGCCAAGTGACCGTAGACATGAGTCAACAATTTGTACCCACTGAGCTTACTGGAAGATATTTGGAAAAGGCAATTCTAAATTTCGACCAGAATACTCGTGAACCTATGGTTACTCTACAGTTCGACGAGACTGGAACTAAACTTTTCGCAGAAATTACTAAAGCCAACGTAGGCAAGATGGTTGCTATATATCTAGATGGTTCTCCGATATCTACTCCAGTTGTCCGTGAGGAAATCCCAAACGGCGAAGCTGTGATTTCAGGAAACTTTACTCCGACAGAAGCTAAGATGCTTGTCGGTAGGCTAAATTCTGGAGCTCTGCCTGTGCCGATAACTTTGATTTCAAAGCAGACCATCGGAGCAGCACTGGGAGATAACGCAGTTACTGCAGGAGTTAAGGCTGCTGTTTTTGGATTCTTACTAGTGGCGCTATTCTTAATACTTTGGTATCGCTTGCCTGGACTTCTTGCTACTATCTCACTTCTAATATTCATCACGATAATGTTAACAATATTCAAGCTTTTGCCGGTGACTCTGACAGCTGCGGGTATTGCTGGTTTCATAATTACGATAGGTGTGGCGGTTGATGCTAACGTTTTGATATTTGAACGCGTTAAAGAAGAGCTTCGCAGTGGTCGCGGAGTGGTGGACTCAGTGTCTGTAGGATTCTCTCGTGCATGGTTCTCTATTCGTGACTCGAATTCCTCAACTATCATTACTGCGATAATACTATTCTGGTTTGGAACTTCGTTGATTCAGGGTTTTGCACTTACTCTCGGTATAGGTATTTTAGTTTCGTTGTTTTCCGCGATTACTATTACTAAGATATTCCTTTCAGTGATGAGTTTTGTCGGAGAGGGTAAGGTTGCAAGATTCTTGTTCTCAAGTGGTTTGTCTAAGTAATTTAAATTAAAATTATGTTTATCATAAAATACAAAAAAATATTTATCTCTGTGTCTATCGCGCTAGTTGTGCTTTCCTTTATTTCGTATGCAGTTTTTGGTTTCAAAGTTGGAATTGATTTTAAAGGAGGTGCGCTAACTGAGGTAGAATACAGCAATGTTCGTCCATCTCAAGAAGTATTAGACCCATCACTTAAGTCACTGGAATTTGGTTCTATTGTATTGCAACCAACAGGGGAGAAGGGCTACATCGTAAAGTCTAAAGACTTAAATGAGTCTGAACACACTGCGTTACTTAAAGCGCTTTCAGAAGCTGGCAAATCAGAGCTTAAAGAAATAAGCTTCAACTCTATCGGTCCATCTGTGGGTAAAGAGCTAACTCGTAAGGCGATACTGTCTATCATCCTTGTTTCTCTAGCAATCATTGCGTTCATAGCAATGGCATTTCGTAAAGTTTCCGAACCGGTGGCGTCTTGGAAGTATGGAGTTATCGCGGTGGTGACACTTCTTCATGACGTTGCGATACCTACAGGAATATTTGTTGCACTGTCTCATTTCTACGGAGCAGAGCTTGATACGCTTTTCGTGGTTGCGGTGCTAACCATTCTCGGTCTTTCTGTTTCAGACACCATAGTTATATTTGATCGTATTAGAGAGAATTTACGAGAAGAGGTCAGTGTAAAAAATATAAATTTCAGTGAGATAGTGGGTAGAAGCCTAGAGCAATCATTCGTGCGTTCTATTAGTACATCGCTGACAGTTATCTTGGTTTTACTCGCCCTTTTCTTCTTTGGTCCAGCATCTACAAAGTATTTTGCTCTTATGCTTACAGCGGGTATGTTCTTCGGTACATATTCTTCTATCTTCTTAGCTTCACCACTTTTGGTAACTTTGCAAGAATGGCAAGCGAAAAAGTAGTTCTCGTGGTATAATTAGAATATTACTTAGTAATAATAAATTTATGAATATAATTTTTGGAGTTCTAATTGTTTTGCTTTTTGGGTCTGGACTTTTTGACGTAATTGAATGGAAGTTTAATCTTATAGCGATTGCTGTTTTGTTGGTTGTGTGGTTTGCAACTATGTACAATAGTTTTGTATCCCTACGCAATCGTGCGAAAGAAGCTTGGGCAGATATTGAAGTTCAACTTAAGCGTCGTTATGATTTGATCCCTAATCTAGTAAACTCTGTAAAGGGTTATGCTACTCATGAATCCAGTGCTTTCGAGAATGTCACCAAAGCCCGCAACATGGCTATGGGGGCAAGTGGTCCTACAGCAGAACATGCACAAGCTGAGAACATGCTTACCGGAGCATTGAAGTCAGTATTTGCTCTTGCTGAAGCTTATCCAGATCTTAAGGCTAATCAAAATTTCTTGTCACTCCAAAACGAACTTTCTGATACCGAGAACAAGATTCAAGCAGCACGCCGATTCTACAATACTAATATTCGAGATCTAAATACCTCTGTAGAACAATTCCCAGGGAATATAATCGCTTCCATGTTTGGATTTGCCAAGATGGAATTCTTCGACCTTGCGGACAACGATGTTGCTCAGCAGAACGTAGAGGTAAAATTCTAACATGCACTTCGATAGAGTTTTCTATCAAAAGATAAAAGAACAAGTTGAGACCAGCGAACGGGCGTATAAGAAACGTTACGGTTGGGTAGCAGTACTTGCTACCGTGCTTGTTGGTTTGTTGCTTGTGTATCTATCTCGTGAGGGGAAATTTGAAGATTTTCGTCTTTTAGGTGTTTCAGCCTTTCCATTCATTTTTTATACTCTTGGTAAGAGAGTATATTCTGATAAAGCTGAGGGATTGCTGTTGCAGAAACTTGCTGAAGAAAATGGTGGTAACTATAGAGAATCTTTCACCGTTGGGATAGAGCAAGCTGTGATGTTTAGACAGGGTCATGACCAACGCGGGTGGCGAGAAATATCTTTCAAAGATAGCTCAGGGGAGAGTATCCGTTTTTTCCGATACAGTTTTGTAATTGGCTACGGTAAAAATAAAATGACTTTCAATTACCATGTGTTTAGTGTTAGGAACCTTGGAATAGCACCGCATATATATTTAAACTATAAGAAAAATAAATATAGCATGTCTTTAGGTAAGGTACTTTCTTTACCTACAGAATTTGAAAAAAACTTTACCATGAGCATACCTGAAGGCTATCACCTAGAGGCTTTGCAAATATTTACTCCTGATGTGCTAGAGAAGATATTAAATTTACAACTTAAGTGCGACATTGAGATAGTGAACGGTGAAGTCTTTTTTTTCTTAGAAAATATCGGTAGTATCTTTAAAGATTTTGCAGAGGTAGAAACACAAGTCGAGACCGCAAAGACCCTAGTGTCTTTAATTAAGCCGAAATTAAACAATCTGCGCTGGGCTCCGGTGGGCGATAAGAGCTTTAGCCTTTAATGGTATAATAGGTAAGTATGACGAATTTATACACACATCAATCACAAAATATCGCTAAAACCTGGTTCCTGATGTCCATGTTTTTCGTGGTGGTTATTGGTATTGGCTGGTTTGTTAGTTATTACTACGGTAATCCTAGTATTCTCTACTTTTTCGTACTTTTCAGTATTGCGATGAACGTCACCTCTTATTGGTTTTCAGACAAGATAGTTCTTAAGCTTGCAGGAGCGAAAGAAGCGAAAAGGGAAGAATATTTTGATCTATATACTTCAGTTGAAAATCTCTCAATAACCGCGGGCCTACCGATGCCGAAAGTGTATGTTATTAATGATCCTGCGCCGAACGCATTTGCTACTGGACGAGACAAGAATCACGCGGTAGTGGCTGCGACTACAGGGCTTCTGGCTATTTTAAACAAAGTGGAGTTAGAAGGAGTTATAGCTCACGAACTTTCGCATATTGGCAATCGTGATATGTTGCTCTCAACTGTTGTGGTGGTGCTTGTTGGGTTTGTCTCTATTGTTGCGGATGTTTTTAGGCGTAATTTGCTTTGGGGTGGTAGTAGAGATAACGACAATAAAGCTGGCGGAGTTTTAATGATTGTGGGTATTATCTTTTCGATTCTTGCACCTATCTTTGCTATTTTGATTCAGCTAGGTATTTCTCGCAAAAGAGAATTCTTGGCGGATGCTTCTGGTGCACTTCTTACTCGTTATCCCGAAGGCTTGGCGAGTGCTTTGAAAAAAATAAGCACTCAAGGGCGACCAATGAACCGTCAATCAAGCGCGATCGCGCACTTATATATCGCAGACCCTAAGGGCTCTACTCTTGGTAAGAAAATTTCTGGTCTTTTCGCTACACATCCGAATGTTGAAGACAGGGTGAAGGCACTTGTGGGCTAATTGATTAATAATTTTCCTTTATCCTGCTTTTTGCTATACTCATAATATGGATATTAAGGATGTAGAAAACCTAGCAAATCTGGCTAAATTAGACATGTCCCTTGAGGAAAAAGAGGGCATTTTAAAAGACATGAAGGGCATACTGGATTACGTAAAACAGATAGAGGCTGTGGATGTTCCTGATGTTAAGCAAGAATTCGATTTATATAATGCTTGGCGTGAAGATGAGCCTGTGGCTAGGGATTTCTCTAAGGATAGTATTAAAGCACAATTTCCTGATTCAAAGGGTGGGTTTTTGAAAGTTAAGAAAATTCTATAGTCATGATTGATCTTAAAAATCTTACAATTGAAAAAGCGCATCAATCTTTAAAGGCAGGGGACTTCACTTGTCGGCAATTAGTGGAGGCTTATTTAGAAGTTATAAAAGAAAAAAATAAAGAATACAATGCTTACCTTGAAGTATTCGACGATGTGTTAGAGCAGGCTGATAGAGCACAAGAATTATTTAGTTCTGGTGAGGCATCGTTACTCACAGGAATTCCTTTCGCAATAAAAGATAATATTTTATTTGAAGGTCATATAGCTTCCGCAGGTTCAAAAATTTTAGGCAACTACAAGGCTTCTTATGATTCAACCGCAATCAAAGAACTCAAAAAGGCGGGTGCTGTGATATTAGGTAGGACCAATATGGATGAATTCGCCATGGGCTCTTCTACCCAGACTTCGGCTTATGGGGTCTCTAGGAATCCACATGATCCTACTAGGGTGCCCGGAGGCTCTTCGGGAGGCTCTGCTGTGGCTGTGGCTTCTGATATGACTCTTGTAGCTTTAGGGACTGAGACTTGTGGCTCGGTACGCCAGCCGTCATCGTTTTGCGGACTTGTGGGGCTTAAGCCTACTTATGGCGCAGTTTCTCGTCACGGGATTATTGCGATGGGAAATTCCTTAGATCAGGTGTCGCCTTTCGGTAAAAAAGTTGAAGACGTTGAAACTATTTTCAATGTAATTTCTAAGTATGACCCTGAGGATAGTACCTCTGTACCTGAAGCTTCTAGGCAAGTTAAGAAAACTACTCCAAAGAAAATCGGCGTGCCTTGGCACTTGTTTGAGGAGGGGGTAGATGAGGTTGTGATGCAGAACTTCAGAGAATCAATGGATAAATTAAAAAATGCCGGATATGAAATTGTGGATATTGAACTTCCTCATTCTAAATATTCTCTTGCAGCTTACTATATTATTATGCCTGCAGAAGTTTCTACCAACTTGGCACGCTTTGATGGTATTCGTTATGGTTATAGTGCAGATGGTAAGAATCTTAATGAAGTCTATACCAAGAGCCGGGGAGAAGGTTTCAGCAGAGAAGCAAGACGTCGTATACTGCTCGGCACATATGTACTTTCTTATGGTTATCATGATGCGTACTACAACAAGGCGGTGAAAGTTCGTGAGAAAATAAAAGAAGAAATTCTAGAAGTTTTCAAGAGTGTGGACTTGATAGCGACACCCACCACCCCAACACCTGCATTTAAGCTGGGAGAGAAAATGGATGACCCTGTGGCTATGTATCTGTGTGATATATTCTCAGCACCTGCGAACCTTGCCGGGGTGCCTTCAATGGCGCTTCCGTCTGGGGAGACAAAAGACGGGCTACCCCTATCTATTCAGTTCATGTCAGCACATTTCTGTGAGGATGCTTTATTTTCTGTTGGGAAAAAATTCGAGTCTATTCGATAGTGGGAATATCGTGGTATAATTGTTGTAATCATTTTGATTAATGTTTTAAAACATGGACGTATTTAATAATCCACAGACTAATACTTTTCTCGACTCAAAGTATGTAAATCCAGATTACCTTTTTCAACAGCTCTGGTTGCTCATTAAGAACGTTTACTTCTTTATTTTTATAAGTGGTACTTTTAAATTTATCCTTTCTCTTTTCGCTATATTTTTCCTTGCGATGATTGGTTATGTGGCGGTGAGAATGCGTGAAATTCGCAAAAAAGAGCACGCACACCTTCATCACGAGATAGCAGAGTATGCGCATCACATGGCAGAAAAGGAAAAACACAAAAAGGAAACAGGAGTTTCTAGAAATGATCGCTGGAATGCTGTGCTGGAACATCTTTTCTCAGAAAATCAGGCAGAATGGAAACTTGCTATTATCGAGTCGGATTCTATGCTAGAAGCTCTACTAGACCAGCTTGGATTCGAAGGCTTAACCCTAGGGGATAAGCTAAAATCAGCCGATAGAGACAAATTCCCGAACCTAACCCTGGCTTGGGAGGTGCACAATGTAAGAAATAGGATAGCACACGAGGGTATTGCTTATGATATATCTGCTCATGAGGCTAAAAGGGTTATAGCCATATACGAGAACATTTTTAGGGATTTTGGGTTCATTTAATTGCTTTTTTATGTATTTTAGGTACAATACATAAGTTGCCTAAGGGCATTTTTTTAATCGCGATTTTGCTTATATCGCGGGATAGAGAAGAGGTATATCCGAAAAGACTAA
>CAZUID010000024.1:0-2417 GCA_964620985.1 uncultured Candidatus Saccharibacteria bacterium
TGCGCCCCGTTCTATTTCTAGGTATTCTAGGAATTGAGTTTTTAATTCTTTGAGTTGTGCCACCTAAATATTCTAGCATTTTTTTCTTGGTGACATTGTGCGACATGGGTTGACTTTTGGGTGTTTTTGTGTTTAATATATAGGAGGTAAGTTGTTTGTTGTAGTTCCATCCTCCGGACAGAGGAATACCTTATGTTGAACGAGTATGGTCGTATCGGAAATGCACGCAGTCGGTCCCGCCGGATCATCGTGTCGTCGCTCCTCCTCCTGCTCTTCGTCCTTGCTGTCGTTGCTGTTTCTGCGAGTTCGCAGACGGCACGGCCTCGTGTGAGGAACGACATCCCCCTTGATGGGGAACAGTGGATCAAGGTGGATTCGGGTCGGCACGTCCTCCTGCCAAATGAGGGGATGATGTCCCTCACTGAGGCCGAGAAAGATTCAATCTTGCGCGACTCGCGCGAGTGCAAGCCGGCCAATGCGCCGGCCCCGTACTGCAATCCGAGGGACGCAGAGTTGTTCACGCCGGAAGTGATCCGGCAGATGGTCGGGACGCAGTAGTTTGCGTCCCCAGTGTTACCGGCCCCGCCACAACGGGGCCGTTTGTATTTCTATAGACCCCCTTGCCCTGTAGTAGAACTTGGCGATCCACTAAAAAGTGCGTGTTTCGCACTTCGCCAAGTTTCACTACGGGGCTTGCTTTTTTATAGGTTTTATGCTAGGATATAGTCATGTTAGCTACAAAGAAAAAACAGACAATTATTAAGAAACATCAGATTCACGAGAAAGATACTGGCTCCCCAGAGGTGCAGGTAGCTGTTTTGTCTACTCAAATCGACGAATTAGCAAAGCATTTGAAGAAGCATAAGAAGGATAATCACTCCCGCCGAGGCCTAATCAAGATGGTTGCTGATCGCCGAACTCATTTGAAATATTTAGAGCGCAAAAACAAGACTCGTTACGATGCTTTGGTCAAGAAAATGGACCTTGTGTAAATAGAAACTTTTCTAATTTTAGAGCACGGATATTTTTCTGCTGAAAAATTCCTCGTGCTCGCACCGTCGTGCTCACAAGTCTCTAAAATCACAAAACTTTCTATATTTTTACTAGGTGGTACAATTAAGTTATGACAGTTATAAAACATAAAGAACAGCGTGTCGGAGTTTTTATCGATACGCAAAATCTCTATCACAGTGCTCGCAATTTATATAAAGCTCGGGTTAATTTCGGTGCAGTATTGAAAGACGCAGTCGCGGGGCGCAAGCTTGTGCGTGCGGTTGCCTACGTTATCACTACTGAAGCAGGGGATGAGAAGAACTTCTTCGAAGCCCTAGAGAAGCTTGGTATTGAAACCAAGACCAAAGATTTGCAAATTTTCGCTGGAGGATCCAAGAAAGCTGACTGGGATGTGGGTCTTGCGGTAGATGCTATTAAGATGTCTGCTCGCTTAGACTCAGTTATCATAGTTTCCGGAGACGGTGACTTTATCCCTCTCGTTGAATACTTACAGACTATTGGCGTGCAGGTTGAGGTGGTTTCATTTGGTAAATCAACTTCTGGGAAACTAAGAGAAACAGTCGACGATTTCGTTGATCTCTCAGAGAATCCTCGCAAGTATCTAATGATGAGTAGTGGGAAATAGATCCTATGAGGCTTTATTTGTCTTCTTACAAATTAGGGAATTTCCCGCAAGAACTTGTAAGGCTTGTTGGGGAAGGAAGTAAAAGAGTTGCTGTTATTTTGAACGCTGCTGATTTTACTTCTGTCGCAGAAAGAGCAGAAGGGCTTCAAAGGCAAATTGATCTTCTTGCGGGTCTAGGATTTCTTGGAGAAGAAATTGATTTAAGAAAATATTTTAATAAGGAGCAAGAATTAAAAGAAATAATGTCTAAGTTTGGCGCAGTTTGGGTCCGTGGTGGAAATGTTTTTTTGCTACGTCGAGCATTTAAGCAGAGTGGTTTCGATAATATAATAAAAGAACTGTTGGCTGAAGATAAAATTGTTTATGCTGGATATAGTGCTGGCCCATGTGTCCTCGCACCGTCACTTCATGGGCTCGAGATTGTCGACCCCCCAGAGCTTTTGGCTGAAGGATATGATAAAGAAATAATTTGGGATGGATTGAATATATTACCTTACTCTTTTTCGCCCCACTACAAGTCCGATCATCCAGAATCCGGAGATATCGACAAAGAAATTGCTTACATGGAAGAACATAATATTCCTTTTAAAGCAGTGCGAGATGGTGAGGTAATAGTGATTAACGGTGATAGAGAAACTTTTTTCTCTATTTAACCCAGTCTTATCTTGATTTTACTCTCAAAAGTGCTAATCTATACTTTGAGTACCTGCCTGCGCAGGCAGGATTATTAGTTAATCGGTTCGCGTTCGGACACATAGTAATTGTTCTCGAAACATAA
>CAZUID010000024.1:2517-3898 GCA_964620985.1 uncultured Candidatus Saccharibacteria bacterium
ATTATTAGTTAATCGGTTCGCGTTCGGACACATAGTAATTGTTCTCGAAACATAAAGAACAATACTGCAGTTCGAACACGAACTATAAGTAAATTATGCAAAAAAAAGAATATAGTTTAGAGATCGGCGGTAAAACCCTAACGGCTATTTTTACCGATTTAGCAGAGCAGGCTCACGGTTCAGTGATGCTTAAGTATGGCGAGACTATTGTCTTGGCCACAACTTGTATATCTAAAGACAAGCAGGAAGGCCTTGGGTTCTTCAATCTTACAGTTGATTATGTAGAGAGGTTTTATGCTGCGGGTAAAATTTCTGGATCCAAGTTTGTGAAGAGAGAAGGCAAGCCTAGTGAAGACGCGATACTCGCTAGTCGTGTTATCGACCGAACATTGCGTCCGCTATTTGATCAGTCTATTCGCCATGCGGTACAGGTGATAGTGACGGTTATATCAGTAGATGATAACGACCCGACAATTCTCGCAGTTAATGCTGCGTCCCTTGCTCTAGCAGTTTCAGATATCCCGTGGAACGGCCCAGTAGGCGCAGTGCGTATAGGTAAATACGATGATGACAGTCTAAAGGTAAATGCGGTGCAGGGATTGCGTGAGGATGATGCTAAATACAAATTCGATCTTACTGTTTGCGGTAAGGATGGCAACATAAATATGATTGAAGCCTCAGCTCATCAGACAAACGAAGATGAGCTAGAGAGCGCACTTACTCAAGCAGTTGAAGAAATAGCTAAGCTTGAGAATTTCCAGAAACAAATCGTGAAAGAAATTGGTAAAGAAAAAAGAGTTATCGAAAAGGAAACCATTGATCCAGATTCTGTTGAGTTGTTTAACGCTAACATCTTGCCAAAGATGGAAGAAGCTATCTTCGCAGGTCCAGGCAAGAAGGAGATAGATGCTTTGCACAATGTTTGGAATAAAATGGTGAAAGATGCATATCCAGATAGGAAAGATTTTGCCTTAGAAGACGCACTTTTTGACGACACTGAAAATGATATTTTGCACAAGAAAGCGATAGAGGATGACAAGAGAGCTGACGGCCGTGCGATGGATGAGCTACGTGATCTTTATGCGCAAGCAGGTGGGCTGTCTACTGTGCTACATGGTTCTGGTATTTTCTATCGTGGAGGTACGCACGTGCTTTCTGTTTTGACCCTCGGCGGACCTGAAGATAAACATATGGTTGATGGCATGCAGACAAAATCTGAGAAAAGATTTATGCATCACTACAACTTCCCACCTTACTCTGCAGGAGAAGTTGGGCGCGCAGGATTTACTAATCGTCGAGAAGTCGGCCATGGAGCTTTGGCTGAGAAAGCATTGCTTATGGTTCTGCCAACGCCGACTGAGTTCCCATATACCATGCGTGT
>CAZUID010000024.1:3998-7713 GCA_964620985.1 uncultured Candidatus Saccharibacteria bacterium
CAGTCTAAGAAAGCTCGTCTTTCAATAATAGATCGAATAGAGAAAGAGATAAGTGCTCCAAGGACAGAGATTTCAACCAATGCACCTAAGATACTTATGATGAGAATCAAGCCTGACCAGATTGGCATGGTTATCGGTAGTGGTGGTAAGACAATCAAGGAAATAAAGGAAAACAGTGGTGCGGAAATAACTATCGAAGACGATGGCACTGTGTACTTCACTGGTAAAGATGGCTCTGCGGAGAAAGCGAAGAAGATAGTAGAAGAAATGACTCATGAATTTAAAATTGGTGAAACATTGAAAGGCGAAGTGGTTAAGATTGCAGACTTCGGTGCGTTCGTAAAATTAAATTCTTGGACTGATGGCATGGTGCATATTTCAGAGATGGCACCTTTCCGTGTAGAGCGAGTTTCAGATATAATAAAGGAAGGAATGATTGTGCCGGTGAAAGTTATCAAGATTGATGCTGAGCGTGGCAAGTTGAGTCTGTCTATAAAAGAAGCAGACAAAGATTTCTTCAAGAAACCTCTATAGAGTTAGTTTAAAAATGGAAAATTTAGAGCCGACAACAGAACCTATAAAAATACCAAAAGTTCAAACCTACGCTGATGATATGGTGGGGGCACTTCAAGATGGCGGTGAAAACTTAGTAAAGAACATAATCCAAGAGCAAGCTCAGCAAGAACATATGAAAAGAGCTATGACGGTGCAGTCACGCAAAAATATCTTGTATATGATATTGGCTGTTTTGATTGTGCTCTCAGCTGTTGCGGGTGTTGTGGCTTTGTTTGTTTATCAGAAAAAGAATGAAACAGTCGAAGTTGCTCCTAGGGTGACACCTATACTATTTACCGATAAGACAGAATTGATCGCAATCGAGGGATATAGCAAGCGTGACATATCCAGTAGTGTTAAGAATTTAGTTCGTGCCACTACATTAGAGCTTGGTAAAATACGAGAAATATCTCTAACTGAAAACGGCCAAAGCGTCGGGCTAGAAAGATTCTTGAAACTAACTGAGGGTAATTTCCCGATAGCACGCACCGACCTTGTGCGAAATTTCTTCATGGGAGTATTGGGCCGTGATGTAGGGGTTGAGGAGGCAAAAGGCGGGGAATTGTTTTTCTTGTTGAAAGTTATTTCCTTTAATGACGTTTTCGCGACTATGGGTTTCTGGGAGAAAAAGATGTTTGGCGACTTGTATGATTTCTTTGGCATAGACATTAACCCCGAGAATACCTATCTGCTTACTAAGGATTTCGAAGACGGCATTGTCGAGAACAAGAATGCACGTGTTTTGTACGACAATAACCGCAATATAGTGTTCGCCTATGTATTCATCGACGATAAAACCATTGTAATATCTACCTCTTCCGCCCCTGTGCGTGAAGTCATTCTACGTCTGACTTACGGCGAAGTTCGCAAGTAAAATATCCACTTATTGCTTGTTTGCTATTGTGATTGTAAGTGGTATTATTTGTTCACATGTTAGATAAACAAAAAATTAAAGAGAAGCTCGAAAAAGAGAAAGACGTTTTAATAGGTCAGTTGAAAGATATTGGCAAATTAAATACCGACAATGGTGAGTGGGAGGCAACTCCTGAAGAGATGGCCTTTCCGGAAACTGATCAGAACGATATGGCTGATAGATTCGAAGACTTCGAGTCTAGAAGTTCTATGGTTAAGATTCTAGGCCCACGATTAAACAATATTCTGCGCGCACTTAGGGGTCTAGGTAAAGGCTCCTTCGGTGTTTGCGAAGTTTGCAAGAAAAACATAGAAGCCGACCGTCTCGAAGCTAACCCTGCAGCTCGAACCTGCAAGAAACATTTAGAAGGTTAATTTATATCAAGATGTCCTTTGCCCGAGTATATTCAGCCCAAGTAAATCTACTTTCTGGGGTGATTGTTACTGTTGAAGTTGATCTCTCTAGAGGGTTGCATGCTTTTAGTATTGTAGGTTTGCCTGACAAAGCAGTCGATGAGTCCAAAGACAGAGTCAGTGGTGCGATAAAGAACTCAGGATATCAGTCTCCAAAGGCTAAAAATCAGAAAATAGTTGTGTCGCTTTCACCTGCGGATCTCAAGAAAGAGGGTCCGTTTTTTGATTTAGCTATTGCTGTTGCCTATATGCTTTCTGCGGGAGATATAAAGTTTAACCCCGAGAAGAAGATATTTTTAGGCGAGCTCGGGCTGGACGGCACCCTTCGTCGTATCCGTGGGGCATTACCGCTTGCGCAAGAAGCCAAGAGACGGGGATTTGAAGAAATATATTTACCTAAAGAAAATGCCGAAGAAGCTGCCTTGGTTGAAGGGGTAAAGATTTTCGGTGCTAGTAGTCTAGAGGATGTGATAGAGCATTTAAATGAAGATAAAAAATCAGAAAATAAAAAGAAGAAAGAAATACCATTACAGCCTAAAACTAAGATAAATTATACCAAAGCTTCTAGGGTTGCGGATTTTAGGGATGTGCGTGGACAGGAGGGTGCTAAGCGGGGGCTAGAAATTGCCGCTGCTGGTGGGCACAATATCGCCATGTACGGACCACCAGGCACAGGCAAGACCATGCTTGCGCGAGCGTTCTCAGGCCTACTGGACGACTTGAGCATTGAAGAAATCTTAGAAATCACTGGCATACATTCTGTAGCCGGATCGACTCAGGGCGAGCTTGTATGTAACCCACCGTTTAGAGCTCCGCACCACACGTCGTCTTATGTATCACTTATCGGTGGTGGTACATATCCCAAGCCTGGGGAGGTCACGCTTGCGCATCGAGGGGTGCTGTTCTTGGATGAGTTCCCGGAGTTCGAGAAGAGAGTTATCGAGGCACTGCGTCAGCCACTTGAGGATAACATCGTATCTATTTCACGAGCGCGAGGTTCGGCGGTATTCCCATCAAATTTTATCTTGATTGCAGCGATGAATCCTTGCCCGTGCGGTAATGCTGGTAGTAAACAAAAAGCTTGTATATGTAAGCCTTCGGACTTGGATAGATACAAGCGTAAACTCTCGGGCCCGATAATGGACCGTATTGATCTCTGGGTGTCTGTTGGGAACGTTGATTATAAAAAGTTGGGCGAAGAAGGTGGAGAAGGGGAGAAAAGTGAAAATATAAAAGAGCGAGTCAAGCGCGCCAGGGAAATACAGAGAAATAGATTTGATAATTTAGGTCGCGCGATCAAAACAAATAGCGAAATGAATGTAAAAGATTTATCCCTCATGGTTAAACTTTCCAAGGACGTTAGGCAGTTGCTCGATGACAGCGCTGAGCGACTAGCGCTTTCGGCGCGTGCGTATCATCGAGTAATAAAAATAGCCCGCACTATTGCGGACCTTGAAAGGTCAGAGGACGTTACAGCTAATCATATATTAGAAGCTTTGCAGTATAGGCCGAAGATTGCGCAGTGATCGCAGGTCCTGAGTATTTCTGAAGGGCCTAAGTTGAATTCTTAGCGAACCTTGATATAATTTATTTATGAGAATATTCACACCTGAACAAGTACAACAAAGAGACGCAGAGGGAGAAGCCAGAAAAGCGGAGAGGCAGAAATTCTTAACCGAATTAGTAGAGAAACTGGGTTTCAGAGAAGTTAGCTCTGTCGAAGAATTAAATTTAACGGATAAAGAAAAAAGTAAATTAAATTACGTAAGAGATAGTGTGAAATACGCTAGGTTCTTTGTTGCTGATAGGGCAGACGGCTCTTCTTCACGTGCTA
>CAZUID010000025.1:0-7702 GCA_964620985.1 uncultured Candidatus Saccharibacteria bacterium
TTGAAAAATAACTTTAAAATGCTATGATTCCTTTGTTATTGGGGTATCGCCTGACTGCGCAGGCAGGTCTAATGGTGGTAATGATTTAACAATATTTTGGGGTATCGTCTAATGGTAGGACAGAGGCCTTTGAAGCCTTTAATTGTGGTTCGAATCCATATACCCCAGCAGCCAATTTTTAACGAGCGAAGCGATTATAAAAATTGAGCTTCCCGAACGAATGTGAGGGAACGTATTTTTATGACTCATTTTGTATACATACTTGAATGCAGAGATAAAAGTTTGTATGTAGGAAGTACCAACAACCTAGAGCGAAGACTAGATCAACACAATAATTCAAAATCAGGTGCCCATTATACCAAAATTCGCCGACCAGTAATTCTAAAATATTCAGAAAAATTTAATACACTAAATGAATCGAGAAAGCGGGAAGTCGAAATAAAGGGGTGGAATAGAAGTAAAAAGATAGCACTTATAGTAAGTAAGGAAAATAAGTAGTTATAACAATTAGATACTGAGGTCAGTAGACCGAACGTGCTGAAATTAAAAAGTGGTCACGAGAGAAAAAAATGCGCTTAGTGTATTTAATCAATAAACTGCTATAATCTGATTATGTTATTTCTTATAATTATTTTTTGGATAGGAATGGCTGTGCTAACAGTAGCTTTTGCTACGGCAATGATTGTTGGTGTATCATATCTTCTTAGTAAGAACTCTTGGGCTAAGATGTCTTCTAAAGTATTGATTGTAGCCGGAACAATACCACCTACTGTTTTAGGAGTGTTTTTGTATGCAGTTCTTGCAGATCATGATTGGGCAATTCGAGGCCCAGGTCTGTTTGCTGATTTAGGTGGTGGACCGGCCATGCTGTTTTTGTTTACTATTGTGATTTTTTCTACTATAGCCTTTTGGACCATTTCTGTGTTTTTAGAACGAAAATAAAGAATTGTTAATGCAGAATGTGCATGTGCAAAGAATGTGCAAAGTTGAACTTTGCACAAAATATGGTTAACAAATCTGATATAATAAAAACATGAAAGAAAACTTTGTATGCTTAATTACTGGTCCAGCAGGTGCAGGTAAATCTTCTGTGTCGAAGGCTCTTGCTGAAAGATTTGATCGTAGTGCAGTTGTTAGTGTCGACCAGCTAGGTGCGATGGTTGTTGGAGGGCATGTGAGGCCTTGGCCACACAGTGACGAAGTTCAGATGGAACTTTCTTTGATCACCAAGAATGCTTGCGACATCGCAAATAATTTCCTTGAAAAAGGCTTCAATGTAATCATTGACGGTGTTGTTGGGAGGAAATTATTCGAGCAATATTCTGAATATTTTAAAGAAAATAATTTTAAGGTGTTTTTATTATTGCCATCCCTAGAGTCACTCCTGCTTCGTTTTGACGAGCGAAGAGAAAACCCAGCCCTTCGTGAAAGAACAAAAGACTTGCATCAACACTTTTCGCAAAGGAAAGATCAGCTGAGTTGGATATTTATAGATTCAAGCAATCAGACACTAGAGGAAACAGTCGAAGAAATTTACAAGCAAATACAATGAGGATTATTAATTAAAGTTCCAACATCATCCCAGAGGGCCAGCACTTTGTTTCTAACCATAACCAATGTACGGTTATTGTCGGATAATAATTTATTGTTATAATATGTTTATGTCGGGAATGGAAGGATTAAATAAAACAACAGTTGTGGAAGGTGATTGGGGAGAAAGCGTTGACGATTTAGTCAACCGCGCTTATTCTCAATTTTTAAATGAACGACGTCCCGTTATTGTTTCTATGAATGGACGTCAGTTTGTGATTGATGGTAAAAAATCCCCAGAAGAAATAGCCTCAATCCTAAATCCAGAAAATAATTCTTAGTTGATTGCTGATTTTTTATGTTAACCTCGTCTCGCAGCGTCGATAGTAGCAACTTCGCATCAAAAGCGCGTTTTGATTCTGCTCCGCCTGCTGATAGTCCCTCCATCAGAGTTCGAGGGACAATCTGCCAAGAAACTCCCCAGCGATCCTTGCACCAGCCACATTCGCTTTCTTTGCCGCCATTTTGCACAATTGCGTTCCAGTATTTGTCAGTTTCTTCTTGGTCTTCGGTTACTATCTGAAATGAGAATGCTTCACTTTGTTTAAACATTGGTCCGCCGTTGAGCCCCATGCAAGGAATCCCGCAGACTGTGAAGTTCACAGTCAGTACATCGCCTGCTTTACCATCAGGGAAGTCAGACGGTGCTTTTTGTGAGTTATTAACCTTACTATCAGGAAACGTTGCAGCATAAAATGTCGCCGCTTCCAAAGCCTCCTTCTCGTACCAAATGCAAATTGTATTTTTGGGTATTGTATTCATATCCACAAATTTTAACATGAGATAGGTTAGCCTTCAAATATATTTTATATTATACTATCCACATCATGACAACAATTTTACTTATAGGTTTTTTGGGCGCTGTTATTAGTGCGATTACTGGAACTCTTTGGTATATGGACAAAACCCCAATGGGCAAATGGCATATGCAATACCTTGGTTTCGATAAACTCTCAGATGAAGAAAAGAAAAAGTTAATAGCTGAAGCAAAACCAAAAATGTGGAAGATGTATTCTGCACAGATGGCGCTGTCATTCCTTACTTCGTTCTTTATCGGTTTTGTCACTAGCTTTACCGTGAAAAGTGGTGGCCCTGCGAGTGCGGTATTTTATTACATACCGATGATTTGGGCTGCATTTACTCTACCTATGATTGGGCAGAATATTCTCTGGAGCAACTCCGAAGGAGCTCTCGCTTGGAAGAGGTTTTTCTCAGACGCTTTCTATAACCTAATAACTTTCCTTATCATTGCTTTTCTAGCAACGGTTTTGGTTTAGAGTTTTTATTATCTCCACTCTCTTGCGACTTGCCACTTTGTACTAAGCACAGCGCCTAGGGTTATTGCCGTTGAAGCACAGATCGCAATCCAACCCAAGAAAGGTATCAAACCAAGTACACAATAAACTACCACACCGAGTAGTATTGTTTTCCAGTTTACGGTGTAGTCTTCTCTCTTAGAAATCCACTTATGTACCACAGAGCCCAGGAATACTGGAGTCACTATACATGCATATACCATTAGCATCACGAAAGATAGCAGTCCGAGCATTCCTAGAGGCATACCGATGATTGTTGCCATAAGTATTATTGAAAGTATTGGTAGGACTATCATTGTAACTACGCCACGGCCTAATTCTTTCAGAGGATTATGTGCGCCTTTCTCGACTAGTTCCTTGCTGTACTTGCGGAATACAAGTCCGATGACTAGAGCTCCAGTTAGGAGCATTAAGAATTTAGCCACGAATACGAAAGTCAAGAAACCAAGCATTAACTTCTTGGCATCCTTGTCGTTTTTATTCAAACCTTTTATCTCAGTGAAGAATGTTTCGCCTTGCACCTTGCCACCTTCTTCGATAGTTACAGGTTTGACTGCTTGGTATTTAAGGTTGCCTTTGATGTCTGCCTTGGGACCTAGGGTTACTTTCTCTGCTTTGATATTTACGTTACCAGCGATAGGGGAGTTTAGATAAATTTCTCCGCCAGCTATTTTCATATCTCCTTTAACTTCAGAGTCTAATCTGACTGTGCCACCAGCTACGGCTACGTCTCCACCGATGACTTTACCTGATAGCATTATCTGTCCTCCGGCGACTACTACGTCACCTAGTACGTCACCAGTCATTACGACGTTGCCACCGACTGCTCGCAAGTCACCTCCGACTTGATTCAATACTGTTACGTTACCACCTGCGACAAACAGGTCGCCTAGAACTGGTCCCGATAGGACGGCAGTGCCACCAGCAACCATTAAATCTTTCTCAATACTTCCTGCGCTCAAGACAGTACCACCCGCTATGTAGAGATTTTCGCTAATCTTCTCACCAGCGCCGATAGATGGTTGCTGTCCAGTTCTAAAATCTGCACCGAAAGCTAAAACAGGGAACACTAATAATAAAGCTGATAATACTAGATACTTAGTGTAGTTTTTCATATGCGTATATTATACAACGAAATGATTTCACACACAACATCGCTAGCTATATGCAACTAATTACGATATCTGTTCTTTAAGATGAAAAAATGTTATAATAAGAGACTATGAAAAAAGAAAATTATACCTATATTGTGCTCGGTGCAATATTACTAGTATCGCTAATTGTAATTTTAAAAACTGATTCTAAAGACACAACTGATAAAGCTCCTAGTGCTGACCCGATGATGTCTTTCTTTATCACTAGTGCAAATCCTGGACAGGGTGCCAATCTAGGAGGGCTACTCGGTGCAGATGCTTACTGTCAGAAGCTAGCTCAGGACGCTGGCTCGACTGGTAAAACTTGGCGTGCATATTTGAGTGCTGCACCAACTTTCACAACTGGAGTTGTGCATGCGAAGGATCGTATAGGTTCGGGCCCTTGGTATAACTTTAAAGGCAAAATGATTGCGAAAGACCTAGCAGAGCTTCATGAAAATAATAATCTAAATAAAGATACAGCTTTGACTGAAAAGGGTGATGTGGTTTGGGGCCGAGGCGATGAGGTAAATATGCATGATATTTTAACTGGTTCTAAGTCAGACGGAACTTGGTCTACTGTATCTTCTGATACTACTTGCAAGAACTGGACTTCTTCTACCACAGGTAGTGCTTGGGTAGGGCACCATGATCGTATCGGCATAGATGACTCAGCTCCGATGAAATCTTGGAATTCTTCTCATGCGACCAAGGGCTGTGGTATGACTGATCTTCAGAGTACTGGTGGTAGTGGACTATTATACTGTTTTGCGACGAACGAATAATTAATAATTTAATTTAAAAACTTATGAATAAATATATAGGAATAATTTTTCTGGTGTTAGGGGTGGTCGGGGGTTTTGTTTTTATGAATCAAGTCAAACCAGCTCCTGTTGTTGTGGAAGATATTAATGCCAGTGATTTAAAAGATGAAGTTAAAGAAGAAGATACTGTGGCGGGCAAACTTCCACCTGGGAGTGCACCTACAACACCAGCGTCTTCGATAATTTCCCAGAAATGGATTTGGGATAAGACTGTAATGAGTGATGATAAGGTAATCACAGCTAACAAGCCAGGCGTATTCTCGATAACATTAAAAACAGATGGCAATGTCGCAGGGACTACGGACTGTAATGGCTTCTTTGCTTCTTATGCCGTTGGTAGTGATGGAGTTATCAAGATTGATCAAATGGGTAGTACGATGATGTTCTGTGAAGGTTCACAAGAAAGTATTTTCATGGCTGACGTTGGTCGTGCCAATCGCTACATGCTAGATAGTTCTGGCAACCTAGTGTTGTTACTACCTTACGACTCTGGTTCGATAATGTTCAAGAAATAATAAATGAATAATACATATAATTGGTATTCAACACTGATTAAGCCGTCTTGGGCTCCGCCTTCGTTTCTCTTTGGCCCGGTGTGGACAATACTATATGCGATTATCGCAGTCTCGTTCGGCTCAGTTTTCTACAAAGCATTCAATAGGGAAATACCCTGGGTGGTAGCACTGCCATTTGCCTTGAATTTACTTTTTAATTTTATTTTTACGCCGATTCAATTTGGGCTTAAAAATAATTTGTTGGCTTCTCTAGATATTTTGTTGGTTGTGGGGACTTTGATTTGGGCGATGTGGGCTACATGGCATAATGTGCCGAGCCTTCGCTGGGTTGTGTATGCTAATATTCCATATTTATTATGGGGAAGTTTCGCTACGGTATTACAACTGACAGTGACTTATCTAAATAGATAAAATTAAAAGCCCCCGGATGGGGGCTTTTAATTTCAAGCGTCGAATGACGAATTATTTTCTTGCAAGATTCATCACTTGAGTCGCTAGGTAGATAGCAGAAACACCTACCAATGCGTACACTATTCTTGAAAGAGAAGACATATCACCGAAGATTTTAGCAACTAGGTCGAAATCTAGTACGCCAACCAATCCCCAATTCAAACCTCCTACAATCACAAGAACGATGGATACAAGATCTAAAGTTTTTAGTTTGTTCATTGTTTGTTTTTTTATTTTTAATTCGACCTTGACTATTACCTAAATTATAACACATATCTATGATATAATTAACACAAGTTATGCAGTGGATAGATTTCTTAGGTTTATATTTACTCATCGCGGGCTTCATTGTGGGCCTCGGTGCAGTTACTGTTATTGATCTGCATGGATTCTTAGGCAGGAAGTCCGCGTACTGGACTGAGGCAACGACTCGTACTCACAAAGTAACCAAGCCGTTGATATGGCTAGGCATGTTCTTGGCTATTTTAGGAGGCAGTATGTTTTACAGACTTGAGGGTTTAAGTAATTTCGTGCTTATCCACATGTGCTCAGCTGTAGTGATGATTCTAAATGGGTGTTTCTTGTCGTTTTCTGTGAGCCCATTTTTGCTAGAGAGAGAAATACGAGGAGCGCAAGCAGAACTTCTGCCACAGTCTTGGCAAATTAAAATAACTTTTTCTTTTATTATTTCTTTTGTTTTATGGTGGGGCAATCTTGCGGTGTTGGTGTACTATCTAACAAATATTCTCTAAATGCGGACACATCCAGTAAAAGTTGTAGTTAACGACAAGATGCAGAAGAATTATCGGTATACCCTCACAGCTAGAGAAGGTAAGGATTTCGATCTTGAATTTAAGCCTGACTTAACTCCAAAGCAAATGCTAAAGCTAGGAGTATTTGAAGGTGTATACATGCGCGACTGCACAAAAGAATTCCCGAAGGATTGGTTCACGAATGCAAAGTTTGCAACCGATGGCCATGACAAGAGTTTGAATTTTTATAAAGTTGAAGCAAGTCAGCCACTTAAGGTGTGGCAGAAGCATGGCTGGATACACCAAGATGATCCTAGAGGGTGGTTCCAATGGTATTGCAGGTACTATATGGGTCGTCGCCATGAAGATGATGTAAGGCAGATAAAAAGATGGAAAGCTATTACTCGGCACATCGGTCAGATAAAAAAGAATTGCAGAGTGGGGGATATTTTCTGCCGTCCACGTCAACGTCAGGCACTTTTGCACTGGGCATACGATAGTCGTAAAATTTGACACCAGGTTTCAAAGTGATACTTTTTAAGTAGATAGTAAGAGTTGTTTCTTGGCCTTCCCCAGCGCGGAGCATGAGCACATGACAGGAAATTTTCGCGTACGGTTGAGACCGGAAGCGTGGGGTGTCTTGTTTAGCACCCATGGTTTGTCTGAGCATCACAGAGAACTTTTACAGGTTCTCAAGGATAGTCAAAACAGGCCCACCATGCTAGGTAAGCATCATGGGAAGGAGGTCGGACTTAATGATGTGCTAAGTCAGGCCCAGTCCCGGTTTCGTCTAGTTGTGGGGGTCGGTGAAGGACCTCGGCGATATATGCATCTGGAAAATATCGTCGGAGGGCGAGGCATGCCCCCACGTTCTGTCAGCAAGGCGTAGGTCACAATCCGGAGGAGGTGCTTATGAAGGAGAAATTGGATCCCCCCGAAGTTAGGGCTGACGAAGATGAAGAGGTCGAGTACGTTCGTGATGGGGCGGATGTTACATTCCCGCCCAGTAAGGATCGCAAGCCTGCCTTGCCAGCGCCCAAAGTGCTCCCACCTCAGGGTGTGCGCATGGAAGATTGGTAAATCAGAGCTTCAAAGCAGTGCCCCCGGCGACAAGATTTGTCG
>CAZUID010000026.1:0-7379 GCA_964620985.1 uncultured Candidatus Saccharibacteria bacterium
CGAGCTCGCAGACACGGACAACGCGACGAACATGATCAAGGTCAACAGAAGCGCCAAAGACCAAACGATCCGGCGATTCCGAGCGCTACGGCTATTCCTCAGCTTGCCATGTGAATCTTGTTGCATCATGGTGCCCTGAATCCTTCCGAAGGGTGAACCTGCGACGAACTACAAACCTACTATATATTAAACATAAAAACACCCAAAAGTCAACCCATGTCGCACAATGTCACCAAGTAAAAAATGCTAGAATATTTAAGTGGCACAACTCAAAGAATTAAAAACCCAATTCCTAGAATACCTAGAAATAGAACGTGGCGCAGCATTGCGAACTATCGAAAATTACGACTACTACCTTAGTCGCTATTTGGACTTTATTGAAAAGAAAAAAGGTATAAAAGATCCTAGCGACATCACCCCTGACTCTGTGCGGGAGTTTCGTCTGTGGCTTAACAATCAACCAACAGGCCGTCGCAATGATATGCGCGAAACAATTTCCAAGAGAACCCAGAATTACTACATGACAGCACTGCGTATGTTCCTCAAGTACCTGGCGAAGCGTGACATAACTTCGATGAACTCAGACAAGATAGAACTAGCCAAGCTAAACGAAAGACACCTAGACTTAATAACAGCCGAAGAACTAGAACGCTTGATGAAAGCCCCAGAAGGAAGCGGACTAAAAGAGCTTAGAGACCGAGCCATACTTGAAGTACTGTTCTCTACAGGGCTTCGTGTCGGTGAGCTATGTTCCCTATCACGCAACTTGAATGCGAATTCCGAAGAACTTTCTGTGCGTGGGAAAGGGGGCAAGATACGAGTTGTGTTTATTTCAGAGCGAGCAAGAAATGCTCTGAAGCAATATCTCGATGCTCGCAAAGACATGGAGGAAGGATTGTTTGTGAGTGTAGAACCTGTAGAATTAGGTAGTGCAAAAAAGAAAAGTAAAAAGGACCCGAAGAAATATAAAGGCAAAGAATACGGTAGCCTCGACCGCAGATCAATAGAGAGAATAGTAAAGTTCTACGCCACTAAGGCCGGCATCGCCAAGAAAGTAACTCCCCACGTGATAAGGCACTGCTTCGCCACAGACCTACTCGGCAACGGCGCTGACATAAGATCAGTGCAGGCGTTGCTTGGACACTCAAGCATCATAACTACACAAATATACACCCACGTCACTGACAAACATTTAAGAGATATACATAGGAAGTTTCATGGTAAAAAATAATAATATGAAAATAATTTCTTGGAACGTTAATGGTATTCGTGCAGTACATAAGAAAGGGTTATTCTTGCCTTTCATTAAGAAATACGACCCAGATATTTTATGTCTGCAAGAAACCAAAGCTGAACAGCACCAAAATGAAATGGATTTGCCAAACTATACTGAATTCTGGAATTCAGCAAACAAGAAGGGCTACAGTGGCACCGCAATTTTTACCAAAGACAAACCTCTATCAGTGGCTCTAGGTTGGCCAGAAAAAATAGCTAAAAAATATAAGTTAAATCAAGACAAATACGGCGATGCGACCAAAGAAGGCAGGCTCGTAGTCGCAGAATTTAAAAGCTTCTACGTAGTAAGTGTCTATACACCGAACGCTAAAGACGACCTATCTCGCATTCCCCTACGCCACAAAAAGTGGGACCCAGCATTTCTAGAATACATGAAAGAATTAGAGAAAAGTAAACCTGTTATATTCTGCGGAGATCTCAATGTCGCTCATACCTCAGACGATCTAGCCCGACCGAAGGAAAATGTAGGCAATAAGGGCTTTACCAACGAAGAAAGAGAAGGACTCCAGAACTTTATTGACGCGGGATTCGTAGATACATTTAGAATATTTACCCAAGGAAACGGGCACTACAGTTGGTGGAGTCATTTTGCGAATGCCCGTGCTCGAAACGTCGGCTGGAGAATAGACTATGTTTTCGTGAGTAAAACATTAGAAAAGAAAGTTAAATCTGCAAAAATCCTCCCCGAGGTGTTGGGCTCAGACCACTGCCCTGTTTCTATAGAAATTGATTTGTGATATATTTGTGGTATGTCACACACAAGATTAGACCAACTCTCCGACGGCATATTTGCCATCGTGATGACGATTTTAGTTTTTGAAATAAAGGTACCCACCGGAGTATCCATCCTTAGTAATCTAGATTTGTGGATGGCTCTCAAGAGTCTCACTCCGCACTTTGCAAGTTATGTTCTGTCTTTCGCACTACTATTCACCTACTGGAGAGCACACCACTTTTTCATTTCTATTTATGCGAAGAACGTAGATGCGAAACTTTCAAACATCAACGCATTGTTCTTCCTTTTCATTACTCTGATACCCTTCTCTGCATCACTTCTAGGCAAATACAGTCACAATGAACTAGCAGTAGCAATATTTGGGATACATATTGTGCTTATTGGTCTTACCCTGTTCTCTATGCGCAATTACGTTCTGTACTCAGAGCAAATCAAGAACCCAGAGATAAGCAAGCGAGAAATACATGGCTCTACTGTGCGCACCTTGGTTCCAGTATTCATCGCCCTTGTAGCTATACCACTTTCATTTGTAGGCACGGAAATATCCCTAGCACTATTTACTCTTGCTGTGATATTCAATCTATCACCCTGGAGCACAAAGATATTTGAGAAAATTTTTAAGTTTTAGAACTTAAAAAACTAAAGTTTCTTTGGAGGAGCGACTACGAAGAGACCTTCGATAGCTTCTGCTATTGCTTCAGTAGATTCGTTAGATTTAACTATATAACCACGCACTCCTAGCTCTACGCCCTCACTTATAGTATCCATGGAAGACAAGTTAGAAGTAATTATGATAGGAATTTTATTGTTTTTTAGTGCACGCAAGAAATCTAGACCATTCATCTTTGGCATATTGATATCAAGGAGTATTGCATCTGGCTGAGTTCGTGCAGCAGTGTTAAGCCCCTCTTCTCCATCCGAAGCAGTTATAATTTTGTATTTCTTAGAATCTAGAACTTCTCTAATAGTCTTTGCGAAGTATTCTTCATCATCAATTATAAGTATTGTTTTCATATTTGTATTTTATCACTATGACCCCAAGGTGTCTAATGAGTCTATTATTGCTAAGCTCTACCTCCCGATAATGGTAACACAAAGTAAAATGCCGTGCCAACGCCCGTGGTAGACACTGCCCCCACATGGCCTTTATGCTCCTCCACAATACCCTTCACTATAGCCAGGCCCAGCCCTGTGCCTTTAACATTAGTTACGAAGTCTTTATTGTTGAGCTGTTTGAACTTATTAAACAGTTCCCCAATCTGCTCTGGCGGTATACCCTCATCAGGGTGTGAAACCACAACCACAATAGAATCTGGGAATTTAGCAAATGCATCTTTAGGTAACGCTGCAGGCAAATTAACTTTAAGCTTCTTGAGTTCAGCCTCTGGGTCAGCATCGGCCTGATGCTCAAACGCTATAATCGATATAGTCTCTTTTTCCTTAGTAAATTTAATAGCATTAGAAATTAAATTATTGAGTACTTCTTTAATGCGCAAAGAGTCGAACATCGCCGTCTTAGACATGCTAGGGCTCACTATGCTTTTAAGTTTAATTTTTTTATCTAGAGCCGACACTTCGAAGAACTTTATTCTATTTTCGATAATCTCCCCCATGTCTCCAGGTTGAACACTTATTTCAAACTTACCTGCCTGAAGTTTGGCAATATCTAAAATATCGTTTACTAAATTAAGCATACCGGAGGCATTCTGATGGATCATGCCTATGTATTCTTTGTAAGAAGCTGCATCGACTTTCTTCCCTGGTTTCTTTAAAATTTCACTGAATTTCTTAATAACATCCAATGGTGTTCGAAGTTCATGCACCAACATTGAAGTAAAGTCTTCCCTCACACGATCAAGTTCCATTTCCTTACTAACATCGTGAAATATAACTACCCCACCCAACACATCCTGTCCGGGCATGGATGCATTAGTCTTCACAGGGAAGACAAAAGCTTGGAAAAATTTATCCCGCACTAAAAACTTTTCAGAAGTGAATGACTTTTTTAGTTTTACGCTTTCTTCTAGTCTTCCTCGAATATCAACCTTGCCACCAAGATTATCTATAAAATCAAATATAGTGATATCGTTTTTGTGTTCAAGGCCTATTACTCTTTTCGCTGCAGGATTAATAACTAAAATACGAAAATCCGCATCCGTCATCACCACTCCGTCTTCCATACTCTCAACCATTGCGTTGACTTTAGCTTGCTCAGTTTTCACAACCCCTTGCAACCTAGTCACTGCGTTTGAAGCTTGCTGGATAATCTTGTACAAGATAGTCATTTCCTCCTCCTTGTAAAGTCCTGCTTTTGTATCAGCTACGGTTAGGATACCTACAACTTTCTCATCTATCACTAAGGGTATGTTGAAAAATGATTTAACTGGCTCTTCGAGTTCTTCTATGATGATAGCGCCAGACAGAATTTCTTTTATGGATTTTTTATCAAATTCTTTATCTAGAAGCGCACTGAGAGAACCCACCATGCGATCACGTATATCTGTAACGAATCTACGGTGAACTGACCTCTCCAAGTGAATCTTGAATATAATTTCCTCCGGCTCAAGCAACATATACGAGACGGCACTATAATCAATAAACTGATGCAAGGAGCTAGTAATAACGTCCACAATCTGTTGCACATCGAGGGAATACCCGATACGATCTCCAAGCTCTTTCAATATAGCCAATTCGTACATCCTGCGACTTACCTCCTGTTCCCTTTTCGCCAAGGCGATTTTAGCTCGGTGATCTTTAACGACAAAATACACTGCAGTCGAAGCTCCAGTTATAGCAAGAATTATCGAAAAAATAGTTAGTATCATTTTCTAAAAATCACCCGACAACTAATTTTTAAGCTTTAGCGAAAGATTTCAACCGTAAAGCCGCGTATATCAAACAAACAGCAACTGCAATGAAAAATATTTGCTCTACTCCTTCATTATTTTGACTTGAGATTGGAACCAAGTGCCAACTCTCCACCAACAACTCCCAGAAATGTTGCAGACTCAAAATCCAAATAGCGGCACTCATAGGATTCGCAACAGCTTTGCCTATCTGACCTAGATCCTTTTTTGCTAAAAGTAAATACGAGCCAACCATACCTGATAAAAGTACAGCCACGAAATGATGGAAACCCATTTTGCCTAATGCAGAATTGGTATAAGAAAGTACTCCGTACTCAAAAAAGTTAGCCGAGAAAAATATGCCCACTAGGATAGCCAAGGCTACAGCAGCCCAAATCTTTTCTACTCCAATTTTAAGCCCTCGATTTGTTTCTGTTTCTGCAGTACCAAGCCCAACCAAAAGCTTAAGTCCATAATAAAAAGACGCCAAAGCCATGAAGAACATCAAGTGCCACCAGAGGCTCATTGATTCTGGAGAAATACCAAAAAAACCATCCCCTAGTTGTTGGAAAATAGTTATAGCAAAAAATATTCCTGTACCAATTAAGATATAAGAAAATATAGAGCCGAGTGCGGATTTACCGAACCTACGAACAGCCAAGAATGTAACAAAGAAGGCAGAGAGGAAACCTAAGGATGAGATTAACCGAGCGAAACTTATTAATGTTTCTGTGGTCATAAATTATTTATTGATATTTAAATCTGGATATTTTGCAAAAATTGAACCGAGAGCATTTTTCACAATTTGTCCAGAAAGTTCAACATATTGGTCGACCAATTTCTGCAAAGTTTCTTTGGGATTTGCTCCTACCCCAGTAACCTTACCATCATTGTCCACCATAATACCCGGCACACTACGTGCTTTCAGTACAGCAATTTCAGGACCTAGAATAATTGATTGCTTTTTTATAATTTCACTTATGAGCGCACTATATTGTTCATCCTCTGTCATAAATTTTATTTAGCACTTATAATAATTTAATTATTATAACACCTAATCGCCTAGAAAAGACAGCGTATTTGTGCAAAAGTCTCTGCTTTAAATTTTTTCTTATTTATTTTTTTGAACGCCGTGTTTAGAGTGCAACTTTTCAACCTCTTCTTCTTCGATTTCTTCTTTCTTTTCTTTGCCTCTCTCCCCCAACGCGCGCAATGCACCATCTGGTAGTCTATCCAGCCCTACAACCAATTCCGAAAGATGTTCGATAGTGTTTTTAGTTGGATCATCGAGTACTTCTTCCAGCAAAGCATGCAAAATCCAGCCCATTCTAGGGCCAGCCTTGATTTTAAGCTCTTTAATCATGAATTCCCCGTCGATTTTAAGTGCTCCGACTGAAATAGGATCCCGTAGAGCCTCTTCAATCATTGCGAAATACTTCCTCAGACGATAAGGTGCCTCTTTCTTTTTCATACCCACTCTGTCACACTCACGTACATTCATTAAATCCCAAATATGATCTTTCCCAACTTTTGCAATTATTCTTCGAACTGGAGAAAGGGTGATAACTTCCGTATCTGAGAAAAACATATGATTGCGAATTAGTTTTTCCACTAAATCAATTTCTTTTTTAGAAAATTTCAATCTTTCCATTATTTTCTTCGCCATCCTAGCACCCACAACTTCGTGACCATAGAAAGTATACTTACCTTTCCCTCCCGCCTTGGTCGCATCGAATCTACGAGTTCTGGGTTTGCCGATATCGTGAAAAAGCGCAGAAAGCCTTATTTCTAAAGGCCAATTCTTATCTCCCGCATGTTGAAGTGCGTGCAGTAAATGTTCCCAAACATCGTAGATATGCTCTCCTAATTGCTCACAGCCAATCCCCTCTTCGAGCTCTGGAATTATATTTTTCAATATGCCAAATTTTTGCAACATCACAACGCCCATAGCAGGATTTGACGATAAAATTATTTTTGCAAACTCATCACGAATTCTTTCTGCAGAAATTTTTGTTACTAAATCAGAATTTTTTAAAATACTTTCGGTAACATCATGTGCAATAGAAAAATCCAACTGCACTGAAAAGCGCACCGCTCTTAACATGCGAAGAGCATCTTCTTTGAATCTATCTTCTGGTAATCCCACAGTTCTAATTATCTTGTCTTCTATGTCCTTTATACCCCCAAATATGTCCGTTACCTGTCCTTTATTGTCTAGGGCTAGAGCATTCATGGTAAAATCACGTCTCTTAAGGTCGTCTTCCAGTTTTTCACTAAACTCAACCTCATCCGGATGTCTAAAATCACTATATTTTGCCTCTAGTCTATAGGGTGTAACTTCCACCGTGAAATATTCTGGTGTTTCCCGTGAAACATCCCCTTCTCCAGTTTCACGAGAAACATCCTTATCCTGGTTAATCAATGGGATAAACACCCCCACTGTACCAAAAGTGTTCTCATACACAGTCTTTTCAAACAAACCTATAATCTGCTCAGGCTTA
>CAZUID010000027.1:0-7252 GCA_964620985.1 uncultured Candidatus Saccharibacteria bacterium
TTAGGAATCCAGATACCTCACGCTTTTCAAAACTATCTTCAAGGTTAAATTTTTTATTCTTTCGTAGTATCTTGATTATGCTTGATTTTGCTGATTCGAATTTTTGTTTTGCGAATAAGCTTATTTTTACATAAATCTTTATTACTATCACTAAAGCAATAAAGCCATATCGTCTAAAACCCCTTCTAGTTAATTTCTTGATTTTATGTAGATCAGGGAAGGCAATATGTACATCGTCTCTCATTTGCAGAGATCCATTTCTAGCTAAAGATACTTTGTATCCTAGCATTGAAGTGATTGACAGCAGGGATATGAAAAATAACGTTAGTATTAGATACATTGGCTTTATATTGAATAACGCTTTACCTCTTTGATTTTTGCCCCAGCTTTTTCTAGCAGTTTACCAACAGTTTCGTCGCCGTTCTTGATAAATGGTTGCTCGAGCAATGTCTTTTCTTTGAAGTAGGTAGAAAGTTTGCCTTGTAGCATCTTCTGCTTGATTTCTTCTGGTTTATCGATACTAGCAACTTCTTTTTGGAAGACTTCAGTCATTGTATTCTTGATGTTTTCATCTACGTCAGTTAGAGAGATATATTCAGGTTTCATTGCTGCTGTATGCATCGCTACGTCTCGGGCTAGTTCTTTGTTGCCACCTTCAATTGAAACAATAACTCCAATTTTATTATTGTGTACATAGCTACCAATTACACTACCGTCAACTTCGTAAACCTCACCAAGCTCTATGTTCTCACCAGTTTTCTGGATTATAGGGTCTATTAGTTCCTTTGCACCTGACTTCATGGCTTCTACGCCTTCTGAGAGGGCTTTGTCAGCTAGTTTGGCCAATAGGGAAGTAAAGTCCTCATTTCTAGATACGAAATCAGTCTCACAGTGTAAAGATACCAAAATAGACTTGCCGTCTGCTTCTTTTATCATTACAGCGCCGTCCTTAGTCTCGCGGTCAGCCTTTTTAAGAGCTATGTCAGAGCTTGTTTTCTTTAGTATTGCTAGGGCCTTGTTCATATCTCCCTCAGCTTCTACTAAAGCTCTTCGACATTGCATAACAGAGATACCAGTTGCATCTCTAAGTTCCTTTACCAACTCAGTTGTTATAGGTGATGACATATTTTATGTTATTTAGTCCTGTTTTTTGGTTGGGACGGACATTTGTCCTTTTTTGTAGGCAGCTACTAAAGATTCTATAAAGAATCTTACTGAAGGAATAGCTGCGTCGTTTCCCAAGATAGGGAAATCAATACCTTTTATATTTGAATCTGAGTTTACAAGCGCCACAACCGGGACATCGCACTTTTTAGCTTCAGTAGCAGCGATGTGTTCAGCTTTCGGGTCTACTATTATTATAGCATCTGGAGCCTTCTTTAGGCCAACTAGACCAGAGTAGTAGATGGATAGTTTTTCCATCTTTTTTGCCATAACACTGCGTTCTTTCTTGGTGTATTTATCAAGACCACCCACAGCACTTTCTTTGCGGTAATTTTCAAGTTCTGCGATTCTTTTCTTTATTTCTGAGTAGTTACTCAAAGTTCCACCGATCCATCGCTCTGTGACGTAAGGCATATTTAGGGATTCGGCTGCGTGCTTGGCTACACTTTTAGCTTCTGGCTTGGTACCTACAAATAGGACAGTCTTGTTACGAGCGCCCAAATCATGGATAAAATTAGAAGCCTCTTCTAGCATAATACTAGTCTTTTCTAGGTCGATAATATCGGTCTTGTTTTTGGTGGTGTAGATAAAAGACGAAACAGAAGGGTGTCTGCGGGTCTTAGAATACCCGTAATGAGCCCCTGCTTTGAACATTTCTTCTACTAAATTACCACTATTTCCCTTTGTTATTTCTGCTTTCTGCATGGGTAATATTCTAGCAGAAACTTCTAGCTTTTGCAAATATCGGGTTTCTTTGACCTCCAGGCGTATTTACGTTAAGATGGACTAATGAAACAATCCCAACTTTTTACTAAAACCAAAAAGGAAGCGCCTTCAGACGAAGTGTCTAAGAACGCTGAGTTTTTGATTAGGGGAGGCTTTATTCATAAGGAGATGGCAGGGGTTTATGACTACCTACCTCTTGGTCTAAGGGTATTAAAAAAGATTGAAAACATAGTCCGTGAAGAAATGAATGCTATTGGTGGGCAGGAAATTCTCATGACATCCCTACAAGAGAAAGAAACTTGGGAACCAACCAATCAATGGGACGATGCGCAAGTTGATGTTTGGTTTAAAACTAAATTAAAAAATGATACCGAGCTTGGGTTGGCAGTTACTCACGAGGCGCCGATAACCAAAATGCTCAAAGGTTTCTTGAATTCCTATCGAGATCTACCTTTCTTTGTCTATCAATTCCAAAATAAATTTAGAAACGAAACTAGAGCAAAAAGTGGCATTATGCGATGTCGCGAATTCATCATGAAGGATATGTACTCTTTCGCGAAAGATGAAACTGAGCACAATGAGTTTTATGAAAAATCCAAAGAAGCTTACAAGAATATATTTAAGAGAGTTGGTATCGGGCACCTTACTTATCTGACCTTTGCTTCTGGGGGTATGTTCTCTAAGTTCTCCCACGAGTTTCAGACTGTTACCTCTGCAGGAGAGGACACTATATATGTAGATGAGGATAAAGGTATCGCTATAAATAAAGAAGTTTACAATGACGAGGTTATAGCTAGCCTCGGTCTTTCCAAGGAAAATCTTGTAGAAAACAAGGCTGTGGAAGTGGGTAATATTTTCACTCTGAGTACTCGTTTCTCTGATGCCTTAAAGCTCACTTATAAGACCGAGGCGGGTGAAGAAAAATCAGCTTTCATGGGTTCCTATGGTATCGGTCCTGGGAGGCTTATGGGTACTATTGTAGAGGTTCTATCTGATGATAAGGGTATTATCTGGCCTGAAGCTGTCGCGCCTTTTAGCGTACACTTACTTTCTTTAGGAGAAGATGAAGCTGTGCTGGGTGAAGCAAAGAAAGTTTATGAGAAGTTAATTGCGGAGAAGATAGAAGTTTTATTTGATGACCGTGCGGGAGTGACAGCTGGGGAGAAATTCGCTGACGCAGATTTGTTGGGTATGCCTATGCGTGCAGTAGTTTCCGTACGTTCAATGAAGGAAGGCGGTATCGAGATAAAGAGAAGAGTAGAAGAGAAAGGTAAGATTGTTTCTCAAGACGAGCTGGTTAAATTGTTGAAGCAATAATTCGGGTTGGCTTTATTTATGTTAGATAAAATTTACAAATTAATTTCAAATGATATTGGTATTGACTTGGGCACTTCTAATACCTTGGTGTATTTGAAGGGTCACGGCATCGTGATCAACGAACCTTCAGTAGTGGCAGTAAACATGAAGACCAATCAGATTCTCGCAGTAGGCGAGAAGGCGAAAGAAATGCTTGGTCGCACACCAGGTCACATTAAAGCTATTCGTCCTCTTGTTGACGGCGTGATTTCTGACTTTGAAGTTACTGAAGAAATGCTCTCTTACCTTATAGGCAAGGCAGATAAAATTTCTAAAAAGTTAGGTAAGCCTAGGGTTGTAGTGGGCGTACCTTCAGGCACTACAAACGTAGAGAGTCGTGCAGTGTACGACGCTGCGCGTTCAGCGGGTGCACGAGAAGTCTTCTTAGTAGAAGAACCAATGGCGGCAGCTATTGGCATTCGTTTACCAATCAAAGACCCAGTTGGTTCGATGATTATTGATATCGGAGGAGGCACTACTGACATCGCAGTTATTTCTTTGGGTGGTATCGTTAAATCTCGGAATTTGAAAATCGCAGGTGATCGTCTGAATAACGACATCATTAGTTACATGCGTGATGAGTTCAAGATCCTTGTCGGTGAACGTACAGCAGAAATGGTCAAGATTGTGATAAGTTCGGTTATCCCTGGAGAATATATGGAGACCGAAGTTCACGGTCGGGATTTGCTAACAGGACTACCTCGTGAAGTAGTGGTGACGGATTCAGATATTCGTGAAGCTATATTGCCCTCTGTGAGGGAGTTAGTTGATGGTGTGAGAGATATGCTTGAGTCTATCCCGCCTGAAATTCTTTCTGACATAATGCGACGGGGCATAACTCTAACTGGTGGTGGGGCGTTGCTTCTAGGCTTGGATAGATTACTACAGAATGTTCTCAAGATCCCTGTGTATGTAGTTGATGATCCTCTGTCGGCAGTGGCTCGTGGTACAGGCGTTATACTAGATGACATAGAAGCTTACAAAGATGTTTTAATTGGTAATCAAGATGAGTTACCTCCTAGATAGAAAATTAAAGAGAAAGAAGTGGGGCAAGATAGCTCTAGGTCTTTTAGGGCTTTTTTTATTTTTTTATTTCAGAGTATGGATTTTTGCTTTCTTTTCTGGGGTTTCAAGTTTTATGTTTCGCCCAGTTTTAAATTCAAGTAACATGGTGGGGCAGAAAGCTAGTGCGGTGTCTGCTTTCTTTCGGTCTAAAGATAGCTTTGTGACAGAAAATGAGACCTTACAGAGAGATCTCGATGCCATGTCCGCACGTTTGGCTAACTACAATTCCATCCTGGATGAAAATATTAAATTGCGTGAAATTCTAGGTAGAAAAAAAGAGGGCTCCAATATGATACTGGGTGCGATACTTTCTAAGCCCAATCGTAGCCCGTATGATACTTTGCTTATTGATGTGGGTGAGAAGCACGGTGTTAAGGTTGGCGACCTGGTGCTAGCTTCTGGTGCTATCCCAGTAGGGCGTATTGCTGAGGTCTTCAGTAAATCTTCGAAAGTTGTTCTGTTCTCAACTTGGGGTGAGAGCAATCAAGTTGTTATCTCTGGTAAAGATGTATTCATAGATGCTGTGGGTCGAGGTGGTGGAAATTTTGAAATGGTGCTTTCTCGCGAGCTTGTACTGGATAAAGGTACTGAGATACTCCTGCCTGGAAGTGATCCGCGTGTCTTAGGTGTGGTGGAGAGGGCTATCTCTGACCCCCGAGATGCATTTAATAAAGTTCTAGTTCTAAGCCCGGTAAATATTCAAGAGCTTAAATTTGTACAAGTAGAAACACAATAATGGATTTCAAAATTGAGAAAAAACTAGAAAATAGTCTGGGGCGTGCGGGTATACTTTCGACGCCCCACGGAGTTATCGCGACTCCGGCTTTTGTACCTGTGGGAACCAAGGCTACAGTAAAGTCTCTAACCACCGAGCAGGTGAAGGACCTCGGCGCCCAAGTTGTACTTGGAAATACTTATCATCTTTATTTACAACCAGGAGATGAGATAGTTGCCAAGGCTGGAGGCATTGGCAAGTTTATGAATTGGGGAGGTCCCACCATGACTGATTCTGGCGGGTTTCAAGTTTTCTCTCTTGGCGCAGCGTACGGTAAAGATATTTCTAAAGTGGTAAAGATAACTGACCCGTCGCTCATGATTCCTGAACGCTTCGATGATTCGCTTGCTCCCGCGCTTGCGAAAATCGGGCAAGATGGAGTTTCTTTTAAATCTCATCTCGATGGTTCGATACATTACATAACTCCGGAGAAGTCGATACAAATCCAGCACAACTTGGGTGCTGATATTATCTTTGCTTTCGATGAATGTACTTCGCCTGCAGAGGACTTGCGTTATCAAGAAGAAGCTCTCGAACGCACGCATCGCTGGGCGGAGAGAAGCTTAATAGAACATAAGAAATTGTTAGCTCAGAAAAGTGCTCATTCTCAGGATTTCCTGCTTCGCAACGTCAACCATTCGTCTGAGCACTTTTCTGAGTCTGGAGTTGTTCTGCCATCCCCAGCTCTTTTCGGTATTGTGCAAGGTGGCCGAGATGAAAATTTACGCAAAAAATCTGCAGAGTTTATTTCGAGTTTGGATTTCGACGGATTTGGTATTGGTGGATCCTTTGCGAAAGAAGACATGTCTAGTGCAGTAAAATGGGTGAACGAAATTTTACCAGAAGGTAAACCACGCCACTTGCTAGGTATTGGCGAACCCGAAGATCTTTTTATGGGGATAGAGAACGGGGTGGATTTGTTTGATTGTGTGGCGCCGACTAGGCTGGGACGTAACGGCACCATATACACTAAGAAGGGAAGGATGCTAATAATGAACAAGCAATACCGAGATGATTTCTCTCCGATTGAAGAAGATTGCGGGTGTTACACTTGTAAGAATTATACTCGGGCCTACATCGCGCACATGTTCCACGGCAAGGAGATGCTAGGTGGGACGCTTGCCTCTACGCACAACCTATACTTCATAGTGAACCTAGTGAAGAAAATCAGGCAGTCGATAATCGACGGCAATTTCCATGAATTCAAAGACGCGTTTCTTGCCGAATACTTGCAGAAATAGGCTAATTTGACAAAAAACCTATAAAATGTTATACTTATATAGTAGTTTCGCTTTACAATTATTTCGCAGTTGGTATACTATTTTACATTTAAATGTCAGATAAAAAAGTTAGCAAAATAAAAAAGACAAAGAAGCTAGGAAAGAATTGGAGAAAATTTTGGAAGCTTGGTGCGGATGAATTCAACACTCAATTTCTAGGTGTAAACAAAGAAGGAGAACTTACAGCGACAGAAGGCAACCACGTCTACAACCTCCACGACTTAGCGCAGAAATACGGCACACCACTGCAGGTGGTTTTCCCTTTTCTTATTGAAGACCGACTCAAGGATTTGATCGGCTATTTCCAAGCGTATATGAAGATATACGGTTACAAGGGTAGATTCTCATATCATTATCCAATGAAGGTCAACCAGAACAAGGAATTCATTCTACCTATTTTATCTGAAGGGGGAAATCTTGAGGTGACTTCTGCGAACGAACTATGGCTAGTGAAGAAGCTCTGGGAAGGTGAGAAATTCAACAGCAAGATTCGAGTGCTTTGCAATGGTCCTAAGACTGACCAATACATAGACTTGATCGAAGAACTTCGTGGTAAGGGAATGAACATAGTACCTATTATCGAAGGCTATGAAGAAATAGAGAAATTTGTTAAATACAAAGGCGACGTGGGTGTACGCGTGGATTTAAATATTAAAGCTGATACTCACTGGGATAAGAAATTCGACCGTTTTGGATTATCTGAGAAAGACGTGCTTGATTTGGGTAAGATGAAGAACCTTAAAATCCTTCACTATCATTTAGGTTCTCAAATCAAAACTCAGAAAAGTATTCTAGACGGAGTAAAGCACGCGTTCAGTATTTATGTTCAAGTTCAGAAGACTAACCCATCTCTAGACACACTTGATATCGGTGGTGGATTCGGTGT
>CAZUID010000028.1:0-4570 GCA_964620985.1 uncultured Candidatus Saccharibacteria bacterium
TCAAACAAGGTGGCGCATATAAATGCACCGTGAACCAAACTCTAAGTGGCATAGACACCACTGGAGTAACTTATATTAATGATTCTATGATTCGTGGAGAATTCAATACTAGAATTCAAAATATGAATATTGATTCCACCTTCATCGTACGTGATGGTTACACTTATAGCTGGAGTTCGGTAATGCCTACAGCGGGATTCAAAGTTAAGATGACCGGAACCACAACAACCCCTGAGGCAACTACAGGCACTTCTGGGTCATATAGCTGGAACGCGGAACAAATCGGCGACTATGATTGCCAGCCTTGGACAGTGGACCAAGCTAAATTTACTGTCCCTACGAACGTAACTTTTAAAGAGATAAATTCTAACTAGTTTCTACTTTCTATTATCCACCGCAGCTTTAATAAAAGCTGAGAAAAGAGGATGCGGATTAAGAGGATGAGCTAAAAACTCAGGATGAAACTGAGTACCTAAGAAAAATGGGTGCTCGCTCTTTGGAAGTTCTGCTATTTCCATAAGCACATCATCAGGAGATCTACCTGAGAATACTAGACCAGCGTCTTCTAATTGTTTTATATACTCGGGGTTTACTTCATATCGGTGTCGATGACGTTCTACAATCTCTGTCTTGCCATAAGCGTTCGCGGCAATACTACCATCGAGCAATAGTGCTTTGTATTCACCTAGACGCATACTACCTCCGTAATCTTTATTCTTTATCTTATCTACCTGATCCGCCATAGTTATAATCACAGGATGTTTAGAATCTGGATTTATTTCTTTAGTGTTTGCCTCCTTAAGACCCAAGACATTGCGTGCGTATTCAATAACCATAATCTGCATACCGTAACAAAGTCCCAAATAAGGAATTTTATTTTTGCGTGCAAATTCTGCGACCAATATCTTGCCTTCTACCCCTCGCGACCCGAAACCTCCTGGCACGATAATGCCGTCATATTCTCTAAGCTCTTCTAGCTTATCTTTGTTCTCTTCATAGGAAACAGAGTTTAGCCAAGAAAGTTCTGGCTTCTGACCATTGGCATAACAAGAATACTTGATAGCTTCTATCACCGATATGTAAGCATCAGATAGAACAAAATCTCCAGAATCAAAATACTTACCAATAACTGCTATCTTCACGGACTCTTTTTCATTATGAACTTGAGAACGGAATTTTTCCCATTTTGCCCACTCTTCTTCGTTAGGCTTTTCACATGTGATTCCCATAATGTCGCAAAGTTTCTCTGAAAGACCTTCCTTCTCGAAATTCGCAGGGATGTCGTAAACACTTTTCACATCTGGTGCCGAAATAACTCTATCAGCCCGCATGTTACAGAACAGTGATAACTTCTCTTTCCTTCTTTCATCTAGTGCAGTATCACCTCGAGCAATCAAAATATCCGGCTGAATTCCTGAAGTATTTAGTGCACGCACCGCATGTTGGGTAGGCTTGGTTTTCATTTCCCCAACAGTGGACGGAGTTGGTAAGTATGACACCATCACAAAAATAACATCACCAGGAGATTCTATCTTCATCATACGAGCAGCCTCCAAGAAAAGAATGTTTTCATATTCGCCGACAGTACCACCGATTTCCACCACCACGACATCAGCATTGGCATTGTCTCCCGCCTTCTTGATGCGATCAATTATCTCAAGAGGAATGTGAGGCACTACCTGCACACACCTGCCCTGATATTCTAGATTTCTTTCTTTCTCAATAACTGTCTTATAGACTCGGCCAGTGGTCATGTAATTTATCCTTGTCAGCTTCACTCCCAAGAATCTTTCGTAATTACCCATGTCCTGATCAGTTTCGTCACCATCAGATAAAACAAAAACTTCCCCGTGTTCAACGGGGTTCATTGTGCCAGCATCTACGTTTATATATGGATCAATCTTTATAGCGGTAACATTGAGTCCACGATTTTTCAAAATGAGTCCTAAAGAAGAGACAGTTATACCTTTTCCTACTCCAGAAATAACACCTCCCACAACAAAAATATATTTGCGATTTTCTTTCTTTGCCATATTAATTATTTATCTATCTAAATACTTTCTGACCGCCAGGAAACTCGAAACCATACCTAGAATCATACCTGATAATAACACAATTAAGAAAATCTGTATAAAGTTTGAAAGATAATAGTCATATAAATTCATCCCCAAAAAACCAGTCATGTGACGCCCTAACCACATGGTAGTAGGCCAGAAAATGAGCATAGTGAGCACTGTAGCCACTACGCCATAGATAGCTCCTTCTATCATAAAAGGCCCTCGTACGCGCATTTTTGAGGCTCCTACGAGGCGCATAACGCCTATCTCCTCCTTGGAGATAAATATGGTCAAACGTATGGTGTTAAAGGTAATAATTATAGAAATAACCACCAAAACCATAGTTGTCAGGAATCCCAGTTTTTGAGCACCAGAAATAATAGAATTTACTTTATCAATAACATCTTTGTTCTTGTGATAGTTTACCTCTCGAACTATCGAATTCGGACCCGACATCAAAGAATCATCTGAATTAATGAAATTTGCAATACTTGCATACTGAGAAATTTCTTTCGCTTTTACTCCTAGATACGCCTCAAGAGGGTTAAAACCTAATTCATCTAAAGCTTGTATCTCAGAATAATCACCTGCATGCCTTTGACGAAAATTCCTCAAATTCTCTTCTGCACTTGTGTATGTCACATCTGCCACTTCAGGCAATTTCATTAGAGAATCCTTGAGAGCCATAATCTTATCCTCGGGTGCATCCACAGTGAAATAAATAGTTACATCAACTTTGTCTGTAATCTGACTAAGCCAAAGGTTTAACACCACCTGTAAGAACAACAAGGAAGTGATTACGACAAGAGTAATGGTAGTGACTAAAACAGCTGCCCAAGTAATAAGCCCATTTCTAGAAAAATTTAGAAAACCTGCTTTAATAATTCTTTGTAAGGTCATAATTATAAGTTGTTTTTATTATATAGTATATTTCCCGTTCTTGTCATCTCGAACCACCTTGCCTTTCTCAAGTGTTATAACTCGTTTACCGATGGCCTCAATAACGCCACGGTTGTGGGTAGTCAGTATTATAGTAGTACCAAGGTCATTTATTTTCTTTAATATCTGTATAACCTCATGTGCGTTTACTGGGTCAAGGTTGCCTGTAGGCTCATCGGCAATTATTAGGTCAGGTTGATTAATGATAGCTCGTGCTATAGCTAGACGTTGCTGTTCACCACCAGACATTTGGTGTGGAAAATGATGAGTTCGACTAGCTAAATCTACAAGTTCTAAGACATGCGGTACGTCGCTAGCTATCTCTTCATCAGTTTTACCGGCAACCTCCATTGCAAAAGCGATATTCTCGTAGGCAGTCTTATTAGAAAGCAATTTAAAGTCTTGAAATACTGTACCGATACGTCGACGAAGCTTGGTTAGATCCTCGCTTTTCAATTTATGAACATTCACAGACTCGAAAAACACCGTTCCCTCAGAAGGAGTTTCATCCGCTAATATCATTTTCGCTAAAGTAGTCTTACCAGCACCAGAATGTCCTACGATAGAAAGGAATTCCCCCGCCACCACAGTCAGAGTAACGTCATCTAAGGCTACCAAATCTTTATTGTAAACTTTTAAAACGTTATTAAAGTAAATCACCTACTTATCTTATCACAAATTTTTTTCTGCCTCAATAAAAATATCTATTTCACCATCTTCTAAGACCCCCGCAACATCGCTAGTCTCTGCGTCAGTGCGGTGATCTTTGACCATTTTGTACGGATGTAAGACATAAGAGCGTATTTGATTGCCCCATTCTATCTCGAGACCCTTACCCATCTTCATACTCTCCTCTACAGTCTTCTTCTCCTCAACAGCTTTCTTGAAAATCTTAGCTCGGAGTATAGACATGGCTTGTTCTCTGTTCGCTTCTTGGCTTCTTTCTCCAGAGGCATGCACAGAGAGACCCGTAGGGGTGTGCACAATCCTCACCGCTGTTTCGCGCTTGTTTACATTCTGCCCACCGGGACCACCAGCACGCGCGAACTCTATCTTGAGATCTGACTCAGGTATAACCAAATCTTTTTCTTCTAATTTTGAGAATTTCGGCAACACTTCCACAAGAGCAAAAGAAGTGTGTCGTAACTTCTTGGCATTAAAAGGCGAAATACGGACCAAGCGGTGCACCCCAGACTCATGCTTCAAAGTCCCATACACATTCTTACCAGAAATTTCGAAAGAAACATTCTTGTAACCATTGTGGTCATTCTTGTGTTCATGGACAAACGAAATACTCCATTTCTTCTTATCGACATATTTCATGTACATAGATAGAAGCATTCCCGCAAAGTCCTCAGAGTCATCTCCGCCAGCTCCAGAAATTATCGTCACGAACGCATCCCCACGATCATGGGTACCGAAACCTTCCTTCTTCGCCTTCAACTCAGCTAACTTTTTCAATGTAGCTTGTGCCTTGTTTTTATCATTCCAAAAATCCGGAAGTTGCATCTCCCCTTCAAGTTGCTCTATTTCTCTTTGAATATCATTTGTGTCTTCTTTCATATTGCATATTT
>CAZUID010000028.1:4580-7193 GCA_964620985.1 uncultured Candidatus Saccharibacteria bacterium
CTACTTTACGAAAGTAGTGTTCTGCCACTGAACTATATCGGCTCGGTCGGGGCAAGCTGAGCCCTGCCTGCGCAGGCAGGTACTTCGGCAAAAGTCCTGGGGCTACGCTCCGTAACGCTATTCTAACGAAAAATACCCAAAAGTCCAAACACATTTAATTATTTATGTGATATAATTTCTAAATGTTTTCAATGGATTTCGATTCACATCGTGCTCGTGCAGGTAAGTATATAGGAGATATAGTTTATGGTGCTAACGACGGCATCATCACTACTTTTGCAGTGGTAGCCGGAGTAGCGGGCGCCGAACTTTCCACTAAAGTCGTAGTTATTTTAGGTATTGCAAATCTTCTAGCTGACGGCTTCTCCATGGCTGCAAGTAATTACCTAGCCAGAAAATCAGAACAAGAATACAAAGACAGCCTCGAGGAAGTAAAAAATATAGTAAAAGAAGAACGCCCTGTTAAGAACGCCCTAGCGACTTTCATAGCTTTCGTCATTGCCGGCACCGTGCCGTTACTGCCTTATGTTTTTGATTTAAAAATCAATCAATTCAACTTAGCGATTTTGGGTACAAGTGTTGCCCTATTCTTAGTGGGCAGTCTCAGAACCCTAGTAACTGGCACCAAGTGGTGGAAAGCTGGCTTTGAAATGCTCTTCATAGGATCCCTAGCAGCCGCAGTTTCTTTCATTATCGGAGACCTCCTAGGTAAACTAATTTAATTGCGTTACCATTGAAACTCTAGAATTACTGCTATAATGATATAGTGGGTATTATTAGTAAGTTTACTTAGCCAACAATGGAACCAATTTTAAAGTCAGACATATTCTTCTTCATATCATCCATATCCGTGGTAGTACTAACAATACTAATCAGTATTGGTGTTTTTTATCTGATAAAAATTTTAAGAGATTTTTCAAAGATATCTGAAACATTAAACCAAACTGCAAGCGATATCGGAGAAAAGGTAAAAAATATGCAAGAAGATATTTCTAAGATTCCCATTATTGGATTCTTGTTTAAGAGTAAACAAAAAAAGAATAAAAAACATGACTAAAAAAACAAATAAAACAACGACGAACAAAGTAGCAGTAGGTGCAGGCCTAATAGCTGCAGGTGCAGCAGCTTATATGTTGCTAGGACCTAACGGCGATAAAAATCGTAAAGATGCGAAAGCTTGGGGCATTAAAATGAAGAAAGAAATCGCCCAAAAAATAGAAAAAGCTAAAGATGCTTCTGAACCTGTATATAAGAAAATAGTCGAGGAAGTCAGTGAGAAATATGCGAAGCTAAAAAGTGTAGACGAAAAAGAGCTGAAGTCTATGGCTAGCAGTATAAGCAAGCAGTGGAAATCTATTCAGAAAGTTATGAAGCCTAGCGCTCCCCGCAAAACCACCAAGGCTAAGAAAAAGTAGCCTATAGGGAAATATTCTCGAAAGGAGCCGTTGATCGGGATTGAACCGATGACCTCGTCATTACCAATGACGTGCTCTACCAACTGAGCTACAACGGCAAACTTATTACTCTACATACTGAGCCCTGCCTGCGCAGGCAGGTACAACGGCAAATAAACACCTACAGATACTAATACATTTCGCTAATATATTCAATCCTATTGATATTGGGATATGTATCAAGTATACTATTGCGATATTAAAATATAATCATATACAAAAATGTTTCAAAACTTCTTACTTAAAAAAATGCTAAAGGCTAAGGGTGTCCCGGAGGAGCAAATAGATATGTTCATCAAGATGATTGAGAAAGACCCTGAACTCTTTAAAAAGATAGCGCAGGAAATAGAAGAGAAAGTGAAAAGCGGACAAGACCAACAAGTCGCCTCAATGGCAGTAATGAAAAAATACGAAGCTGAGCTTAAAAAGCTAGTATCTTAGTCTCAGGAAAGCAAAGCACCTCTCCTGCTTTTTATAGCCAATAAAGCAAAAACCAAAGCATAGACAATATGCTCATCAATTATAGGGTTATTCTCAGGGAAAAGTAATGCAAGCCACATTAGAGACATCATAACTACACCCGCCAACGAACCCCAGACTACATATTTATTCAAGAGTAAAGTCACACCAATAAAAAGAAGCCCTAACATAAACAACCAGTCCACCGCCGCGACTCCTGCTAAGCTGTGAAATATTTCAGCGAATGGACCCTTAACCCCAAAAGACAAGAATCCTGTCGTGGGCGAGCCCCCATTTATCCATGCCTTCTCAGTAGTGGTCGCAAAACCAAGCCCGAGTAATTTATCAAAGAAAGCCCAGAGAAAAATAAAAGACATCACTAAACGTAAACCGATAAGAACTATTTTTTGCATATTCATAATAATTAGATACTCTTAGCTAATAAAACTACCCCTTTAAAGTCTTAATATATATTATTTTTTCGCAATACCCTCAAGCGCTCGTAGGGCTTCTACTGGAACCATATAGACTATAGTATTAGATTCGTCAGAAGAAATGTCATTGATAGACTGTAGTGTCCTCAGATGTAGAGCTCCTGGAGTAGCGCCAAGCATCTCGGCTGCTTTTGCGATATTTGCAGATGCAGCAAGCTCACCTTCAGAGTTAATAATCACAGCCCTCTTCTCTCTTTCAGCTTCTG
>CAZUID010000029.1:0-3487 GCA_964620985.1 uncultured Candidatus Saccharibacteria bacterium
AACCATGGAAGAGCGTTTTACTGATATGGAAAAAATAGTGAATGTGTTGTATAGTAGTGACTATGCAGGCAGAAACTAAAAGTTCTTTTTAGCGCATATTAAGTATAAATACTCTAAAATATTGATCTTTATTAGCCAAAACATGATTTTAGGTGTTATAATCATTGCATGCTTGTGAACTTGGTGAAAATTTTTGCCCCTACGGCCTTGGCCTTTTTCTTAGGCCTTTTTATTACCCCGATTGCTACTCACTTTTTCTATAAATACAAGATGTGGAAGAAGTATTCTCGCAATGGTGTGGTGACTTCCCCTGACTTTGCGAAAATTCATAACGAAGAAAACGAACTCAACACTCCGCGCGCAGGCGGAATAATTATTTGGGCCTCAGTACTGCTTACCACTTTTCTTTTTTATTTAATTTCTATACTTTTCTCATCAGATACTAGTGTAAAAATGAATTTCTTAAGTCGTAATCAGACTTTTATACCATTCTTTACCTTACTTTTCGGGGCAATCATAGGCCTATGGGATGACCTCATTCAAATATACGGCAGTGGCAAATTCGCCCGCGATGACAAGTCTTGGCGAGGCTGGAAGATTGTACTCGTGGGTGCACTTTCTACCTTAATAGGATTCTGGTTCTACTACAAGCTGGGAATTGTATCTATAAATATTCCTTTTGACGGAGATCTTACACTTGGGATTTTTATTATTCCACTTTTTGTCTTAGTTGCTTTGGCGACTTTCTCAGGAGGAGTTATTGATGGCATTGATGGGCTTTCTGGTGGAGTTTTCGCCTCTATTTTCGCTGCTTATTCTGCTATAGCTTTCGCGAATAACCAGATAGACCTCGCGGCTTTCTCTGGAGTAGTTACTGGAGCGATACTTGCATTCCTCTGGTTTAATATTCCTCCCGCGAGGTTTTATATGGGGGAGACTGGCATGATGGCGCTCACCGTGACGCTTGCAACCTTAGCATTCCTCACTGATTCAGTTCTTATTTTGCCAATTGTGGCCTTGCCGTTAGTGGTCACATCTCTATCTGTGATAATGCAATTAGTATCGAAGAAGTTCAGGGGAGGGAAGAGAATATTTAGGCTTGCCCCACTGCATCATCACTTCGAGGCTATTGGTTGGCCATCTTACAAGGTGACAATGCGATTTTGGATTATCTCTGTGGTGTTTGCCATTATCGGAATAATTCTAGCAATTATCAGCAAATAAAATTTTATATAAATGCGAGGCAGAAAAGTCGATCGGGTTTTTTTAATAACTGTGTTCACGTTGATAATTTTCGGCGTGGCTATTTTTATTTCTGCTTCGTTGGGAATTCTTAATAGAAACAAGGATTTATTCTTCTCAGTTTTGTTTAGTCAGTTAGCCCTCGGGCTCGGTGGTGGGCTTGTGGGTATGTATTTGGCAATGAAGATTGAATATAAGTTTTGGCGACGCTATGCATTTCTAATATTTCTGGGTTGTGTCTTGCTTACTGCGGCGGTGTTCATCCCAGGAGTGGGCTGGGGGCATCAAGGCGCACAACGTTGGATAAAGATAGGCTCATTCTCCTTTCAGCCCGTAGAATTTCTAAAATTTGGCTTTGTGATTTATTTTGCAGCGTGGCTTTCTTGGGCAAAGAACAGAGTCCAGGATTTCAGATTTGGCATACTGCCTTTCAGTGTGCTTCTCGCGATAATCGCCTTGGTGCTTTTCCAACAGCCAGACACTAAAAGCTTCATCCTGATATCTCTAACTGGCATATCTATGCTTTTCATCTCAGGAGTTTCTATTCGTTATATCTTAGGTATCGGTGGCGGGGCAATACTTGTGCTTGTCATGCTCGTTGCCTCTAAGCCTTATCTACAAGAACGAGTAAAGACATTCTTGGATCCTTCTTCAGACCCAAGAGGATCTTCGTATCAGATTCAGCAATCATTGATTACATTTGGTTCTGGTGGAATTTTCGGTAGAGGTTTCGGTCAGAGTATTCAGAAATTCGGCTACTTACCTGAGCCTCAAGGAGACTCAATATTTGCAGTTTTAGGTGAAGAGCTTGGGTTTGTGGGCACCTCCTTAACTATTTTACTTTTTACCGTATTCGCTTTGCGAGGACTGCGTATTGCCAACAACAGCCCAGATTTATTTAGTAGACTTCTTGTCGCTGGAATTGTTATACTGATTTCAATCCAGTCGTTCATGCATATTGCATCCATCACTGGAGTTTTCCCACTTACTGGAGTGCCGTTGCCTTTCATGAGTCATGGAGGCACATCGCTCATGATATATCTCGGGGCGATGGGAGTTGTGTTTCAAATATCAAGATTACAGAACGTGAAGCCTAATAAAAATTAAATTTATGAAAATAGTTTTTGCGGGAGGAGGGACTGGTGGTCATTTTTATCCGATTATCGCCATCGCTCAAAAAGTAAATAAGATAATCGATCAAGAGAAAATAATTGGTGCGCAATTATATTTCTTTTCTGATGGGCCATATGATAAAGAACTTTTGTTTGAGCACAGATTGTATTTCGAAAGTGTCAGCGCTGGTAAAATGCGTACATACTTTTCACTCAAGAATTTCTCTGACATATTTAAAACATTCTTTGGTGTAGTAAATGCAACCTTTAAACTTTTTACAATTTACCCAGATGTTGTGTTCGGCAAGGGTGGCTATGCTAGTTTTCCTACTATTTTTGCAGCTAGGTTGCTTAGGATACCGGTGATTATTCACGAGTCAGACTCGGCTCCTGGTAGAGTCAATAAGTGGGCAGGGAGATTTGCCCAGAATGTAGCAGTGTCTTTCAATGAGACAGCGACGTATTTCCCTAAAGAGAAAGTTGCCTGGACTGGTCAACCTCTCCGCGTAGAAATAGAAAGACCTGCGCCTCACGAAGACGCAATAAAGTATTTTAAACTTGAGTCAGATGTGCCTGTCATTCTAATTCTAGGAGGATCTCAGGGTGCAGAAATTATCAACAATGCTGTGCTTGGCGCGCTCCCTAGGCTTGTACAGAATTTCCAGATTATTCATCAGACAGGCGTAAATAATTTCAAAACTGTTTCGGGAGAAGCAAGTGTCATCCTATCTGGCGACAACAACAAAGCTAGGTACATACCTATTCCTTTCCTTAATTCTTTGTCTATGAAAATGGCTGCAGGTGCAGCTGTGCTTGTCGTTTCTAGAGCAGGTTCTGGGTTGTTCGAGATAGCGTCTTGGGGTATCCCATCAATCTTGGTGCCGATTAATAATTCCAACCTCGATCATCAGAGAAAAAACGCATTCAACTACGCTCATGCGGGTGCTTGTGCAGTTATAGAAGAAATAAATATGACAGGTAACATCTTAAGTGCTGAAATAGAAAGACTAACTGCTGATAAACTCACAATGGAAAAAATGGCTACTAATGCGAAAGCATTTCATAAGGGCGATGCAGCGGAGAAAATAGCTAGACAGCTTGTAGATCTCGCTTTGAGTCACGAACAATAAAAT
>CAZUID010000029.1:3587-7040 GCA_964620985.1 uncultured Candidatus Saccharibacteria bacterium
AGATTTGCTCCAAGCCCTACAGGGTTTATGCATGTTGGCGGTGTTAGAACCGCTCTTTATGCGTATTTATGGGCCAAGAAAAACAATGGCATATTCATTTTACGCATAGAAGATACAGATAAAGCCAGAGAGGTTGAGGGCTCTATAGACCACATTATGGAGTCTTTGAAGTGGCTAGGTATTGATTGGAACGAAGGTCCTGATATCGGCGGGCCGAATGCTCCGTACATTCAATCTGAAAGGCTGGATTCGTACAAAAAATACGCTCAAATTTTAATTGAGAAAGGCCTAGCTTATCCTGATCCATACACCAAAGAAGAGCTAGAAGAATTTAGAAAAAAAGCTGAAGCAGAAAAAAGACCATTCCTATATCGCGAGCACCGACCAGAAACGTTTGGTACTTGGGACGGTACCCGGGCTTTGCGTTTCAAAACACCTGAAATAAAAAGTTATTCTTGGAACGATGCAGTCCGTGGCGAACTCTCTGCAGGACCTGAAGCACTGGACGATTTTATTTTAATTAAAAGTGACGGTTATCCAACATATAACTTTGCCCACATTATCGATGACCTAGAGATGGGAGTCACTCATGTTATGCGTGCTGATGAATTCATCTCTTCAACTCCGAAATTTCTTTCCCTTTATGATGCTCTGGGGATTAAGCCTCCGGTATTAGTGACGCTCCCTCCGATACTCGCTGATGGAGGCAACAAGAAACTCGGTAAGCGTGATGGCGCCAAAGATATCCTCGAATATAGAGATGAAGGATATCTTCCAGAAGCCATGATGAATTTCTTGGCATTGTTAGGTTGGAATCCAGGCGGTGAAAAAGAAATTTACTCCAAAGAAAGCTTAGTAGAGACTTTCGACATTTCTCGTATCCAAATTTCTGGTGCGCAGATGAGCTCTGAGAAGCTAGACTGGATGAACAAAGAGCATATAAGATTACTCCCTATAGCTGAAATTGAGAAAAATATATTTAAATATTTACCAGAGTCTCCATTGAGATCGAAGTTAATACCTCTCATTTTAGAGCGAATCTCGAAATGGTCTGACGTAGAGAATATGATGCAGACAGGGGAGTTGGGCTTCTTTTTTACCCCACCTGAGCTTGATAAAGATAAATTAATTTTCAAAAACACACCTAAAGAAAATATAACAGCAAATCTTAAACTCGCTATGAATTCGCTAGAAAAGTTAGATGAAGAAAATTTTACTAAAGAAAATGTGAAATCAAATCTAATGCAAATTGCAGACACCCTAGAAAGTAGGGGAGAGATACTGCACCCAGTGAGAGTGGCACTTTCGGGTCTCGATAAGTCCCCTGACCCTTTTATAATTGCAGAAATTTTAGGAAAAAATGAAACTTTATCACGACTACAAAAAGCAATTTAACTTCCTGATTATAGTTCTTTTTCTAACCTTACCGGTGTTTTTCTCTTTTGCCCAAACAGCTGAAGAATTATCGAATAAAATAGATCAGAAAAATGAAGAGATAAAAAAGCTGGAAAAAGAAATAAAAGTATTTCAATCCGAGCTTGGCGAATTAGCTCAACAGAAAAATTCCCTCAGCAGTTCTATTAAACAACTCGACATAACCAAGAAAAAACTTGGTCTCGATATATCTATTACTCAAAACAAAATCGAAAAAACTAATCTAAAGATTAAAGGCCTAAGCTCAGATATCGGGGTTAAAGAGAGTTCTATAGATAGCGCCCACACAGCTATAGCGATAGGCATAAGAAACATCAACAACGCTGATCTAGCTACTGTGACTGAGATGATTCTTTCAGAAGAAAATTTTAGTGAAGTTTGGAATGACGTAGACAACATTATAACCGTCCGCGAACAAGTCAGGGAAAAGATAAACGAGCTCAGGCAAGTCAAAAGCGAGTTAGAAGATACAAGAACTGAGACCATGAGTGCCCGTGATGAGCTTATAACCCTTAAGGCTCAGCTAGCTGACCAGAAAAAAATAGTAGATCAAAACACAGCAGATAAAAACAAACTTCTCTCACAGACAAAAAATAGTGAAGCGACATACCAGAAGCTTCTTGCGGAACAAACTGCTAAGAAAATTGCTTTCGAAAATGAATTACGTACATTTGAGTCTCAACTCAAGTTTATATTAGACCCTTCTAAGCTTCCAGGGGCAGGTGTTCTAAGCTGGCCACTAGCTGAAATTTATGTGACTCAACAATTCGGAGCAAAGACTGGCCCTCATCGAACTTATGTAAGTGGACACAGTGGTACTGATTTTCGCGCTAGAACTCCACTTCCTGCATATGCTATGGCTGATGGGGTAGTGAAGGGCGTTGGAGATACTGATATAGCCTGCCCTGGAGTATCTTTCGGACGTTGGATATTTATAGAATACAACAATGGTCTCTCAAGTACCTATGGACACATGTCTTTGATTACAGCACGCGAAGGGCAAAAAGTAAAGAGAGGGGAAGCGATAGGGTACACTGGGGGTACTGGACGCGTCACTGGCCCACATCTTCACCTATCTCTCTATGTATCAAGTGCGGTATCAGTAGCCACTGTGCCTAGCAAGTCTTGTCCTGGCCGAATTTTGAAGCAACCAATAGCCGCTACGAACGCTTATCTTGATCCTATGTATTATCTGCCTCCATATGCTATTTAAGTAAAGGTTATGTTAAAATAATATTATGCAATCCAGAAATAAAAATGGTGGCTTCATTCAAATAATAGTAACCCTCATAATAGTTTTATTTATTATGAAGTACTCAGGGGTCACAGTAAGTGACGTTGTAAATTGGTTCAAGATGACCTTTGGAGACGTACTAAGGTAGCTCTAGGTCTAGGCAGAGACCATTCTCGAGCCCTTTTGTTATAAGTATATATGGTTAACAAGATATATTGTGCGACACGGTATGTGTTTTAAGGCCTATAAGGCTTACTCTATCTACAGGTACTAGAAAGCTCATACCCTGCCCCTTCGGCTTCTTCTTTTGAAGAGAAGTAAATTTTATTTTCTAGTTTGATTGTTTTCCCTCCCGAGCAACTGGCCGAATAATATTTGCTACCTTTTCTAGATGCAAAAAAAGTTTTGATAATTTCCTTAGATTCCTGAGTAACTTCTGGAGCTGATTTTGAGTCATTTTGAGGATTTTGGCTATTTATAGGTATTTGAGGTACTTGGGCTCTAAGTTCAATATCCGGCCTCGTATATTCGATTTTAAGGCCTTCCAATTGCCCCCTAGTTGATAGTCTACCTAGCCCGAAGGATCCTAGGCCCACTAAAATTATAATGACAACAGTCAAAATATCCCTACCCGAGTCACTTCCTAGAAATAGCTTGATTTTCTCCATAAGATTGTTTATAATCAACTCTATTGGATTATAGACCAAATTTTAGCATTTAATAAAGCAAAAACAATATGGCACATAGAAAAGCCGGCGGTACCGCCAAAAACTTAAGAGATTCAA
>CAZUID010000030.1:0-7020 GCA_964620985.1 uncultured Candidatus Saccharibacteria bacterium
GGTGTAGTGAAAGTAGAATTCACAGCTATGGGCATGCTCATGGTACGAGAAGTAGATCCGTCAAACGGTGGCTCCCATTTACAAGTGACAGCGTTTACTGAATTCCATTTCAAAAATAACCAATCAGATCCATTTAGCACATACGGGCTAGATGATGAAGAATCATTCCAACTAGATTCATCGGGAGTATTCTCAATATTTGAACTAATAGGAGGCGCACCTCTACCAACCTTTAGATCTATAGACCCTTGTTGAGATGGCGAACAAGTTGAAGATGCGGAAACGTTGTTAGAGAAAATAGTTGCAGAGTTAGTTATGCCATCAGAAGCAAATATACTATAACGATAATTTGCAGACGGTATTAATCCATACGCCTGATACGAGCCAATAGTCGTGCCACTTGTAGCTGCACCATAAACACCCTGACCTGATAATACATAATTAACGCCAGGTAAAACATCCCAAGACACATCTATTCTTCCACCACAAACATTTGAGGTGTTGGCTTTAAAGTTTGTTGGAGGAGCCAATGGAGTTGTGGGAGTATTGGTGCTGTTTGATTTCTCTACATAATTTTCTACACTCCACGCTTGTGAACTTTGCGCACCATTTAAGAAACTAAATATCCACCAATTATAGCCATCAGCAGAAACTGGACCTTGTCTAACAATGCCACGAGTGCCTATTGGTTGCGGACTACTAGCAAGCGGAGCAGACAATGAGGGCTTGGAGCGCACGTTAAGAGAAGCTGTTGTTATGACATTATCTCCCACACTAAATTTTGCATTTATGGGTGCTGGAGTAGGATTAGGATTATTTGTCGAAGCTGATAGAGGACAGACCACACGATTGGATGAAGAAAAAGGAGAAAACCAAGTCATAGTTCCCGCCCCTGAAGTAGATCCAATAAATCCTGTATTTTGTTGATAATCAAACACACCATCACTTAATTTAAATGTTGGGAAAAATGAAGGCAAGCTAATTTGGGCACCTTGAGGCACAGGCATGCCTCCAGGACCAGCCATAGGATTTCCGTCACTACGTAGATACGCGGACAATCTACTACTTAACCCCATCGCACTTAAATATTCTGTATAGTACGTGGCTAAATCAGTCGGCAAGAGCGCAACACCATTTTGGATTCTCCATTCAATTTCTCTCCATTTTGGATTTCCAGAATAATACATAGCACCCCATGGATAACCTGGCACTGGTGCTACTACATCTGGAGTGCCTACTGATAAACTAGAACATGCTACTGAAACTGGATTAGGGGTTGCTGTAACTTTTGGACATTGAGGTAGTGAATTAATTCCTACGTTAGACAACACTTGAGACAGCGAGGGGCCGGTTGTAGAAGTTTGCACAATCCCCTGACCATTAGGACCCGTTACAGCCCTAGCACCAACCCAAGCACTCGCCGCCTGGTAAACTTTATTTACCCAGGTATGAAATGGTGCGATATTAGCTGGTGGAGTGTAATCATTCTGTCCACCTTGAGCTGCCAACATAACGGAGAGTAAATTGTACTGAGCAGCAAGCACTGCATTGGTGGTCATGTTGTTTTGCATCGTAGCCATCAAATCAATCGTGCGTGAATATACAGCATCCCAACCTGCTGGAACTGAACCTGGTGGGTTTGAAATTGTAGGTAAAACATTACCAGCACAATAAGTTGCCGGCACAACGGTTGGCGTACTGGTAGTTGGTGGTGTTGTGGTTACAGGTGGAGTTGTTGTAGGAGGTACATAGCCACTATAAGGCGCACCTCCGGTACCACTTACAGTTATGGTGACTGATTTTTGTTCTACACCAGAAGATTTCGTACATTCAATCCAAAATGTTGTAGTCTTTGATGGGTACACCACAGCAGAGCCAGAAGTGGAGTTACCTCTTGGTACATAGAAATCTATACTAGAACACGATGTAAACCCCGTAGAACTCCAAGATATTGTAGATGCCTGTCCCGCTGATAAAGAGGATGGAGAAGCAATTATGTTAATGGGGGCAGAACCTGCAACCGTTATTGTAGGATTCGAAGAAGTATAGTATGTGGAGGCACCAGTACTAGAACACGCAATTCCAGTTACTGAACTAAGCCCAGCCGTGCTTGCACAACCTACTGGTAATACGTTTGTTACGGGTTTTGTGGTAGTGGTATTAGGAATAATTGGAGTTGAGTAGGTTGGCGTGGTGGTTGGAGAAGATGGTGTATAGGGTGCAGAATAGCTTGGTGGTGGAGTTGTATTTACTGGTGGAATAACAGGAGTGGTGGACGTACAGGACCCACTTGGAACAGAAGAAGTGGTATTAGAATCTAGAGACTCACCATTTGAACCGACTGCTCGAACTGTATATTTATATATTTTACCAACCACTAAGCCTTTATCTTGATAATTATATACATCAGCGTTAGCACTACCAACTTTTACACTATCTCGATATATATTAAAACTTGAAGCGGTATTTAGATCATACGAACCCCACGAAACATTCACTGCTTGGCACTCTGAACCACTAGGCATCGTCGCGATGAATGGTATTGGCGCAGGCTTAGCCACCACAGACGCTGGAGTAGCACTTACTACCACAGTATCCGAAAATCTCTGACCACTTGAATCTAGACAATAAATCGTATAAGGCCAATTATTTGTATACCCAATTCTTGAAGGTACAGTCATGGTCAAAGCACCACTGTTCGGCACCCGAGAACTTGCATCAGGAGCTGAAATATTACACACAGTCATGCCACTTGAAGTCCAAGTTATAGATACATTAGAGAAAGCTGGGACACTGACCCCACTGTCTTGGCCATTCGCCTTAACATCAACTTTCAGACTAGTTATCTGAGCAAGACTAATACTTGGAATCAATAAAAAAGTTCCCAAAAATAAAAAGCCAAATATGAATTTTTTCATAAATTAATTATACCATCCACCACCTTAAGCTTATAAATAAAGTTATCCACAATACAAACTAACTATTTTTCTTTAATTTTAAAACCTTTTTCACTGCTTCTTTAATCGAATTTTTACCCATACCATAGTACTCAATAAGCTCATCTGGTGTTCCAGATTGACCAAATTTATCTTGCACCCCAACTCGATCAACGATGACTGGATAGTTTTCTGATAGAAATTCTGCAACCGCGCTCCCCATTCCACCTGCCACCTGATGTTCTTCAACTGTGACTATTGCTTTCGCTTCTTTAGCTAGTTTTAAAATAGATTCACTGTCTAACGGCTTAATCGAAGATAAATTTAATACTTTAGTTTTAATTCCCTCTTCTTCCAGTTCTTTAGCAGCAAATAATGCGCGAGACACCAGCCCTCCCGTAACAATTATCCCAACTTGCGCCATTCCAACTTCAGGCATCCAGTATGTTTCAGCTTTACCTATTTCGTATGGAGTTTCTTCGGTCGTAATTACTGGGGTCTTTTCGCGTGCTAGACGTAGATATGCAGGTCGAGAAGAATGAGCCAAAGCTAGTGTCGCTTTCTTGGCTTCTAGTGCATCACAAGGAGATATGACATCCATGTTGGGAATTACTCGCATAAGCGCGATGTCTTCTAATGCTTGATGAGTGCCACCGTCTGGGCCCACAGAAATTCCGGCGTGACTTCCAACCACCACAACCTTCCTATCGTTATAAGCAATAGTAGTTCGAATTTGTTCCCAATTTCTCCCAGGAGAAAACATCGCATACGAAGAACAGAATGGAATCTTACCCATCGCAGACATTCCAGAAGATACAGTCACTAAATTTTGCTCCGCAACTCCTATTTCAATAAAACGATCTGGGAATTTATTTTTAAACAAATGCATCTGGGTAGATTCTGTAAGGTCCGCACAAAGAGCAACTACCTGTGAGTTTTCTTCACCTGCTTTTACTAAGCCTTCGCCAAAGCCCTTGCGAATAGGTGCTTGCTCGCAATCAGAGCTAAAAATTTTCGGATTTAATTTTAATTTTGGGTTAAGCATTTTTTATTCTTCTTTATTTATTTTTCTTTCCAAGATATTTAGTTCAGCCAGAGCCATCTTAGCTTCTTCTTTTGATGGTGGTTTACCGTGCCAAGTATAATCTCTTTCAAACTCATGAACTCCCTTGCCAGGAATCGTGTGCGCTATTATCACTGTCGGCTTCTCGAATACCGCCTGAGCTTCTACTACTGCTTGCTTAAGTGCCAGGAAATCATGGCCTGAAACTTCTATCACATGCCAATTAAATGCTTTCCACTTCGAAGCTAGGGGCTCTAGTGGCAAGACATCCTCAGTGTTGCCATCTATTTGAATATTATTTCTATCAATTATCGCGATAAGGTTTCTTAATTTATTTTTGCCGGCTAGCATGACTCCCTCCCAAGAATTCCCCTCGCCTAACTCTCCGTCAGACATAAAACAATATATGTATCTATCCCCGTCTTTCTTGTCGATTCGATCAGCCAACGCCATACCCACAGCCTGGGAAAGTCCCGCACCAAGTGGACCCGAGGAAGTCTCAAGCCATGGCATAAACTCTCTGTGTGGATGCCCTTGCAAACGAGTACCGAATTTACGTAAAGTTTTAAGCTCAGAGACTGGGAAATACCCTGCATGTGCCATCGTAGCGTACAACACTGGGGCAATATGCCCATTTGAAAGCACTAATCTGTCACGCTCTTCCCAAGATGTATTCTTAGGGTCGTGTTTTAAAATATCAAAATAAAAAAGAGTGAAAATATCTGCCATACCCAACGGACCTGCAGTGTGACCACTACCCGCTTCTACCAACATTTCAATAATAGATTTACGAACTTCGTTCGCTTTTAATTCTAAATCTAAAATTTTCTTATCGCTTAGCATATTATAAATTTCGAAAACGTTCTACAGTATCAATTATATCATCAGTGTTGAAAATAGCAGAGCCTGATACAAGCTTAGTCACACCTGCTTCTACTAAAGCCGGCGCTGTTTCTTGGTCAACTCCTATATCGATAGCAATAGGCAGATCAGGATATTTCTCTCTTAGAATTTTTATCCTTTCCAAAACTTTTTCATCTAACTCCACACCGTGATGACCTAAAGTGTCGTTGCCCATACACTGCACAAAATCCACATGGGAAACTAGCGGGAAAATTTTCTCTAATTCCGTAGAAGGATTTATTGCTACTCCTATTTTCATACTATCTCTAATATACATATCTATGCCTTCGACAAAATCCTTGAAACTTTCCAAGTTCCCCACTGCTTCTATGTGAAAAATAATACCCTTGGGCCCAAGCTTGGTATAAATATCAAAGTTCTCTACCGCATCAGCCACCATCAAATCAAGCTCAAAATCTATATCCTCCCAGAAAGGCATTCCTTCTTCTTCGTTCATTATAGCCTTGAAGTGTATATCGAAATCCCCGCCCAGAAACGGCCAAGTTCGAGACTTAGTAAAAACACCATCACAGATATCTATCTGCACTAGAGGCACAACGCCACGCACAAGTGCGACATCATTCTTGAGATTTTCATAATTTTTCGGCAAAATTGCCGGAATTACTTCAACCATTTAGTTTTATTTTATCTATTTTACTCAAACGACGAATGTGCCTTTCACCCATAGAAAATGGAGTGGACAGCCAAGCAACGACGGCGTTTGTCATAAGTTCTTCTGTAAGATATCGGGCTCCCAAAGAAAGAATGTTGGAATTATTGTGTTGTCTGGAACGCACTATAATATCTGCTTCATCATCTACAACACTGCGTGCTTCGCCGTAGTAGACAACAGCTCGAACATGCGGAAATTTATTTGCAGTGATGGCTTCACCTTGGCCAGTAGCACCTAAGATAATACCTCGCACGGCATCTGAATTTTTAGAAACTTCCTCCGCAACCGGTACGACAAAATCAGGGTAATCATCCTCTTCATCATACCCAAAGGCACCCTTGTCCACGACCTCATGACCAAGACCTTTAAGTAAAACAACAAGTTTCTCCTTTAAGACGTACCCCGCATGATCTGTCCCAACAAATATTTTCATGCTTTATATTATAACACTTTATAATATTTAGAAAAGAATCAGATAAAAATAAATAAAATAACAATGCCAATAGATAGTAAAATCTTCTCAGAATTTGAACGGGGGGTTCGTAACACTAGCATAAGAGCAGCAACTTCAAAAAAAGGTTTAGCGAACCTTAAAAAAATTAAAAATCCAGGAATTAGTCCTTCTCCACTTGTCGCATCAAGTAAAATGCCTGAAATCTTAAATGAAGAAATATCATCTAAGCCCCAGGTATTTACAATAATTAAACATATCAGGGTAAAGAAAAAAATCACAAAGTCGTTTTTTGTAATTTTATTAAAGAACGAATCAGGAGGACTATCTGATGTGTTTATCTCTGTCGAAACATTAAGTTTCGTCCCAGAAAAAAAGTCCATTATATTTCTTACACCAAAGTAACCAAAGGCTAGCGCTGGAATTCCAAAAATTATAAGAGTGACGCCAATTCCAGATAAACCGCCCATACCACCAAGCATGACTCCCATTGTAAATATCCCAGCAAAAAACATTTGGAAAAGTGCTTTTGCTAAATAAGATATTTTCATATTATTATATTTTATTCCCTGTTTTAATAACATGATCTACTAATGTATAAGTATACCCCATTTCGTTATCATACCAGCCTAAGACTTTAACCAAGTTCCCTCCCACCACACGAGTCATCTCGAGATCTGCGATAGATGCATGAGAATTCCCCAAGATGTCACTCGAAACAAGAGGCTCTTCCGTCACCGCGAACACCCCCTGCCATCTTTTATCCTTTGATGCTTTCTTTAAGATCTCATTTACTTCTTCAGCTGTAGTTTCTTTCTTGGATATAAAAGTAATGTCTGCGATAGATCCTGCTGGCACTGGTACGCGGATAGATATACCGTCAAAGAGTCCTTCAAGTTTAGTAAAGGCCTTCGTAACTGCGATAGCTGCTCCGGTTGAAGACGGCACTATGTTTTGCGCAGCCGCGCGACCTTCACGCATATCTTTCTTGCTT
>CAZUID010000031.1:0-7002 GCA_964620985.1 uncultured Candidatus Saccharibacteria bacterium
GCCGTTATGGCCCAAATGTTCAGGACTCTGGTGGAGTCCAAGCCGAAGAAGCAGAGGAGTCCGGGAGGAGTGTTCGTTTCCTTTCTTCTCCATGCGAGCATGATCGCCCTGGTTGTCTATACAGGCGGTCGTGCCACCGGGCAGTTCGAGAAGCCGAAGCAGGAGAAGGTCGACTTTCTCGAGGTCAAGAAGGACGAGCCTCCTCCGCCCAAAAACGATGAGCCTCCTCCGCCTCCACCACCTGATGTGGTAGTGGAAGCACCTAAGGCAAAAGGTTTCCAAATTCTGGAAGCACCGATTGAAATTCCTGACGTCATCCCTGACATCGACCTTTCGAAGAAGGTTACTGACGAAGCGGATTTCTCGGGCAAGGGTGTCGCCGGAGGCTTCGACAAAGGAGTCGTCGGGGGGAAACCCATGACGATCGCCAAGGACGACAAAGGCGAAGAAACCTTCTTCGAGTTCCAGGTGGAGAAGCCGGTGCAGGCGCTTCCAGGAGGCTCGTCGCCACGCTATCCGGACATCCTCCGGCAGGCAGGTGTCGAGGGCGAGGTCTTGGCGCAGTTCGTTGTCGACACGACGGGCCGCGCCGAGATGAGCTCGTACAAAGTTCTCAAGGCGACGCACGAACTGTTCGGGAACGCGGTGAAGAACGCGCTCCCGGGCATGCGCTTCATTCCCGCCGAAGTCGGCGGACGCAAGGTGCGCCAGCTCGTCCAGCAGCCGTTCTCGTTCGCGATTTCGAAGTAGAGGCAGGTCATATCGGCCGCCCGAGGAGGTCTCCCTCCCGGGCGGCCTTCATCGTCTATTTGTTGTTTTTATAAAAATGTGTTATCATAATTTAAAGCCTTTTTTAATTTGTCGGGCTTTTTTTGTTTAAACTTAATTAATTATGCAAATTCGAAACATCGCAATTATCGCACACGTGGACCACGGCAAGACTACTCTTACTGATGCTCTAATGAAGCAAAACGGGGGAGTTGAGGAAGGTGTATCAATGGACTCAAATACCCTAGAAAAGGAGCGTGGTATCACCATTTATTCCAAGAACACTTCTATTTACTATAAAGATACCAAGATAAACATCGTTGATACTCCAGGTCACGCTGATTTCGGCTCTGAGGTTGAGCGAGTGCTCGGCGCTATTGATTCTGTGCTTCTTCTTGTGGATGCAGTTGAAGGTCCTATGCCTCAGACACGCTTCGTTCTTAAGAAGTCTCTTGAGCTAGGTCTTAAACCAATAGTGGTGATAAACAAGATAGACAAGCCTGCAGCTGACGCGCACAGAGTGCATGATGAAGTTTTGGGATTATTCTTTGAATTAGGTGCGACTGAAGAGCAAGCAAACTTCGAAACTATTTATGCTATCGGTAGAGAGGGTAAGGCGTTTAGAAAATTAGGTGATGATTCTAAGGATCTCTCACCATTGCTTGATTTGATATTAGAAACAGTTCCCCCAGCTTCTAAAGATGAAGATGGTAAGATGTCTGCGCAGGTTTTTAACCTAGCTTATGACAATTTCTTAGGCCGTATGGCTATTGCTCGTATTTATTCTGGCAAGATTATTGCTGGAAGTACTGTGTATGTAAAAGGTGTACACGGCAACCGAACTGGAAAGATTACTAAACTTTTCGTATTTGAAGGTATCGCACGTAAAGACGTTTCTGAAGCTACTTCAGGAGACATTGTGCTTCTTGCTGGTATTCCAGACATATATATAGGAGAGACTATTTGTTTTGACGATACAGTGGAGCCTCATACAGCTATAGCTATCGATGAACCAACACTTTCTCTTAACTTTCTAGTTAACGATTCTCCTTTTGCCGGTAAAGAAGGCACGTACCTAACTTCCAGACAGTTGAAAGAGCGACTTGAGAAAGAACTCGAGGTGAACGTTGGGCTACGTGTAGACTTTTCTCCTGATCAAGGTGATAAACAATCAGGCCCAAGCTTCTTTAAAGTTTATGGCCGTGGAGAATTACACATCGCGATACTATTAGAGAACATGCGACGTGAAGGATTCGAAATGCAGGTCTCTCAGCCAGAGGTAATAATCAAAGAAGAAGATGGAGTCAAGAAAGAGCCTTATGAAGAGCTTGTTATCGACGTACCAGTAGAGTCTTCTGGAACAGTTATTGAGAAAATAGGCCGACGTCGCGGGGTTATGAAAGACATGACAGAGAAGAACGGTATAATGCGCATTGTTTTCGATATTCCTACTAGAGGTTTGCTCGGTTATCGCGGAGAATTCGTCATTGATACTAAGGGTGAAGGCATTATGTCCTCTCGTGTTACAGGCTTTGATGCCTACGCAGGGGAGATAAAGAAGAGGACCTATGGTTCTATGACTTCTATGGTAGAAGGTAAGGCAGTTACCTTTGCCCTTGCAAATTTACAAGAACGTGGTATACTATATGTAGAGCACGGTAGCCCTGTTTATGAGGGTATGGTTGTTGGTAACGTTTTGAAGGGTGAAGACATGGCAGTTAACCCTACAAAAGGTAAGCAACTTACCAACATGCGTGCGTCTGGAACAGACGAAACCCTATATTTAAACCCACCTTTTATCCTAAATATCGAGCGCGGGCTTGAGGTTATGAATGAAGATGAGTACTTAGAGGTCACTCCAGAGTCAGTAAGATTACGAAAAAAGTATCTTACCGAACTCGATAGAGTAAAAGCTAATAGAAACAAATAACACAGATAAAAAAATAGTCAAAAACAATTGACTTATTAGATATACTCAGGTATACTAAATAGGTAAATATCACACTTTTAAATTTTTTATGTCAACAATTTCATTCAAACCAAAACAAGTAACTAAGAAAATAACTTCTAACCTCCATGACAGAGCTCGTGATGTAATCATGAGCCGTTTTGGTCTTACGAGTGATGCAGAAAGACGCACTCTCGAAGAAATCGGCAAGAAATACGGCATTACTCGTGAGCGTGTACGACAGATAGAAGAATCAGCAATCAATTTGATTAAGAAGTCTGATGTATTTAAGGGCGAGCAATCAGTGTTTGAAGAATTGAAGCAACTTGTTTCTGTCATGGGTCATATTGTTGCTGAGCATGAACTACTCCCTCATATTTCAAAGGATAAAGCTATTCAAAATCACATACATTTTTATTTAACCATCGGAGACTATTTCAAGAAGCATCGTGAAGATGATCATTTCCACACTCGCTGGAGTGTCAACGATGAAATGGCAGACAAGGTTCATGACGCGCTCAAGAAACTTTATTCTAATCTAGCAGATGAAGAGCTTATACCAGAAACCGAAATGATTAAAAAGTTCTTCGACCAGATGAAGGATCTTTCTGATGAATTCAAAAACGAAGAAATTGCAAAGAGATGGCTCTCTATGTCTAAGACTGTGGGCAAGAATGCGATGGGTGAGTGGGGTAAATCAAGTTCTCCAAATATCCGCACTCGTGGTGTTAAGGATTATGCATACTTAGTTATGAGGAAGCATGGTTCGCCTATGCACTTCAGAGAAGTTGCTGACGCTATTTCTAAAACTTTCCACAAAAAGACTCATTATGCGACTTGCCACAACGAACTTATTAAAGATTCTCGTTTCGTTCTAGTAGGACGCGGGCTCTATGCTTTATCTGAATGGGGATACAAGACTGGTATCGCTCGTGAAGTGATAAGAGATATCCTAAAGAAAGAAGGACCTCTAAGTAAAGACGACGTAATCAAGAGTGTCATGAAAGAAAGGTATTTCAAGAAGAATACTATTCTAGTGAACCTAGCAAATCCTAAATTCTTCAAGAAAAACAAGCAAGGCCTTTACTCTGCAGCTTAACCCTATAATAAGTTTGCTTTCATTTAGACTCTATTTGTATTAAAATAAGAGTATGTTTTTCGAGACTGTTTTTTATTATATTCTTCAAATTGTTATTAAGATTTTGCCTTATGTTGGTGTTTTTATCCTTGGGCGTATTGCTTGGACACTCTGGGTGCACTACATACAGCATGATTTTATTTCTGGTATTACTTGGGTGGTACTTGAGATAATACCACCTAGAGAAGTTCTTCGTAGTCCTAAGGCTATGGAGCTTTTCCTAACTAATGCTCTTTACCAGTGGAGTAATAAAGGTGGCAAGGAAGAGTTCTGGCAAGGTGCGGTGTGGTTCTGGTTTTCTTTAGAGATTGTCTCCATTGATGGACAAGTGCATTTCTATATTAGAGTTCCGACCAGGTTGCAGGGCTTAGTAGAGACACAAATGTATGCACAGTATCCGCAGGCTCAAGTTAGGGTTGCTGAAGATTACACTCTTGCAGTAGATGAGATATCTCCTAAAAGTAAATGGATGGGTTGGGGTTGTGAATTCAAGTTAGAGAAGCCTGAAGCTTACCCGATAAAGACTTATGTAGACTTTGGTTTAGATAAAGATCCTAAAGAGGAGTTCAAAGTAGATCCTATTTCTCCTGTGGTGGAGCTTTTCGGTTCTCTTAAAAAAGGTGAGCAGATGTGGATGCAAGTTGTTATTACTCCATCTAAGAAGATGTATAAAACTCCGGGGACTTGGTTTGGAAAACATGATTGGGCGGCACAAGCAAAAAAAGAATTACTAAAGGTTCAGATGCCTTATTCTACCACTCGTGCGTCAGCTGATGACCCAAGTCACTTCGGTCTGGAAGTTCGTACGCCAGAGCACTTGAAGAATATGGTCAAGAGGATGAATGATAAAGTTAACAAGCTTGGTTTCGAGACAGGTATTCGTGCTATGTATATTGCACCAAAGGAAGTCTACGACATGAGTAGTCGTAGAAATCTGCGTTTGATTTTCCGCCAATATTCTAACCCTGACTCTAATAGTCTCGCGCGTACTAATTCCACCCAGGGAGATGCGTTAGGAAGTTCTATCATGTCTCTCTCTCAAGAGAAGGTTATGATTTTGGCCAACAGAATGCTTGAGGAATATCGTGAAAGAAATTTCTTCCACGATCGTATGAGGCAGAAGGTTTTCTCTGAGCATCGTTTTAGTGGGGGGCCTTTCAATATAATCGGAATTATTTCGAAACAATTTTTCTTGCCGTTTGTCCACGCGCCGACTTTCGTGTTGAATACCGAAGAGATAGCTACGCTCTGGCACTTCCCAGGTCAGATACTCAAAGTTCCTACTCTTGAACGTATTGAGTCTAAAGAGGCTTCTCCTCCTACAAACTTACCGACTTAATATATGGAGAATTCTTTTTTACCAAACGAACCACAAATATCTACTGGGGATATAGCGAAGCTTAGTTTTTTAAATAAAAAAGTTAAGGTCTATTTGTCTGTGGGTCTTGGTGTCTTATTGTTACTATATGTTTTATTACTCAGCGCACCTGGTAATTTCCCGATCAAGAGTATTGTGGAGGTTAAAGAAAAGGCGAGCTTGCGAAGCGTATCTTTGGATCTACAAAATAAGGATATAATTCGTTCGCGAATAATATTTGAAGCTTTAGTAATAATGCATGGTGGTGAGAAGCATATAATATCTGGAGATTATTTTTTCGAGAATAAAGCAAGTGTGTTTGAGGTTGCTAGGCGGGTGTCTAAGGGAGATAGAAGGCTTACGGCACTTAAGATTACTATTCCAGAAGGATTCGATGTAAAGCAGATTGCTGACTTGTTTAATTCCAAGCTTGTGAATTTCAATGAAGAAATATTCTTACAACAAGTCGAGGAGAAAGAGGGGTACCTTTTCCCAGATACGTACTTTTTCTTCAGCACACAGACTGAGCAGGATGTCCTGAAATCTTTAAGTGATAATTTCAATAAAAAAATAGCTAACCTTAGACTCAAAATATCTGCCTCTGGAAAAACTGAGAATGAAATTCTAACCATGGCCTCTATCGTTGAAAGAGAAGCTAAAGGGGATCAGGACAGGGAGCTCATAGCCGGGATTCTTTGGAAGAGGCTGAAGATTGGGATGCCTCTGCAAGTAGATGCTGCACCTATTACTTATAGAGAAAAAGGTTTGCCCGATAAACCTATTGCGAACCCAGGGATACTGGCGATCCAAGCAGCATTAGAACCGAAAAGCTCACCATACCTGTATTACATACATGACAAATCAGGCAATATCCACTACGCGAAGAGTTTCGACGAACACCGTATCAACATAGAAAAATATTTAAAATAAATGAAAAAGAATAACTTAGCTTTTATCGACATAGAAACCACAGGACTCGATCTTATTGAAAATGAGATTATTGAGATTGGGTGTGTTTTGGTTACCCCAGAGCTTGAGGTTATAGAGGAGATATCAATAAAGGTTAAACCTGAACACATAGAAAAAGCCAACAAGACTTCATTGAAAATAAATCATTACAACGAAGAAGACTGGGCAAAAGCCATAAGCTTAGAGCAGGCGATGAGCATACTTGCTCGCAAGACAAAAGATGCAATCATGGTTGGTCAAAACATATCTTTCGATGCTAGTTTCATAGATTATGCTTTTGCGAAACTAAGTATGAAAAATCCAATGCATTACCACAAGCTTGATACTATCGCGATAGCTTGGGCGAAGCTCCATCGAGACCCTGATCTGAAGCATTTTTCTTTACGTGAAATGTGTGTGCGTTTCGGTATCAAGAACGAGCATTCTCATACAGCGCTTTCGGATGCACGAGCAACTTTCGAGCTTTACAAGAAGCTCATGGAATTGTAATGTAAGTCTATGAAAAAGAAGGTTGTATTTGTGGGGCTTTCTGGCGGAGTAGATTCTGCCGTTAGTGCCGCATTACTTAAAAAGGAAAATTACGAAGTCGTGGGAGTGTTCATCAAGACATGGCACCCAGACTTTTTAGAGTGTAATGTTGAAGAAGAGCGACGTGACGCTATGCGTGTCGCTGCGCATTTGGATATTCCTTTTTTAACTTTTGACTTTGAGGATGTATACAAGAAAGAAGTTGCGGACTATATGATCGCTGAATATCGTGCGGGCAGGACTCCGAACCCTGACGTAATGTGCAACAAGGAGGTGAAGTTCGGAGCATTTCTA
>CAZUID010000032.1:0-6751 GCA_964620985.1 uncultured Candidatus Saccharibacteria bacterium
GGCTGTGTATCAGCAAGGATAGCCCCGGATACACCATCCGGCCTGTCCCCGTCACCGTCTGAGTCAGACATCGCATCGCCCCAGAGCCCCCGCCGGCACCAGCCGCGGGGGCTCCTTTGCTTTTATTTTGGGTTTGATATTCACATCGTTAATCAATAGTCATCTAGTGGTAGGAAAAATATGATATAATTAATATTATGCCAAGTAATTGGAGTAAGGGGAAAACTAAATACACGAATTCTTCCGTTAAGAAAATTTCAGATACAATGAAAAAACGGAAAATCAATAATTTCAAGAATTGGATGGATAGAATGAAACGTGAAGGTAAGATCATCTCAAAATATCCAGAACTTCGAAAAGATGCAAACTTAGCAGAACTTACTGGTGTTATACTTGGTGACGGTCATATTAGGCAATACCCTCGCACCGAAGAATTATCAATTTTTTCTAATTCAAACAATCCTGGATTCGTAAAACATTACTCCTGCTTAGTTGAAAAAATCTTTAGCAAAAAACCAGCCACTACAATACATTCCAAACAAAACTGCATAAGAATACGCATATATCAGAAGCATATCAGTGAAAGATTAGGCATACCGCTAAGCCCTAGAGGGAAACTTGAGATAGAAATACCGGGGTGGATTATTTGTCATAAAAAGTATATAATCAGGTATCTTAGAGGGTTATATGAGGCGGAGGGCTCTTTTTCTGTCCACTTGCCTACATACACATATAAAATGCAGTTTTCTAACAGAAATAAATCAATGTTGAAAAATGTATTTACCTTGGTTTCTCTACTTGGTTTTCATCCTCATAAGAGTAAGGACATGATTCAGTTATCGAGAAAAGACGAGGTTTTAAGATTTGTTAAATTAATAGAATTTAGAAAATATTAAATTACGGGATCTGCTAATGGTAGGCAAACGCTCTCTGAAAGCGTGAATCTTGGTTCGAATCCAAGTCCCGTAGCAGCCAATTTTTCACAAGCGAAGCGACTACAAAAATTGAGCTTCCCGAACGAATGTGAGGGATAGAATTCTTTTTTGGTTATAAAATTAGCAATAGGAGAAGGAATCTGGAGAAAAAACACAACAAGCACATAAGTTTAAGCCTGTTAATAAGTTAATAAAAAATATTTATGGATCCACTAACTTTAATTCTTTCAAGTGCAGTAGTATCAGCTATCACAACTGGCCTCATAACCCATTTCTCTAATAGGAAAATTGATACACAACAAAGAACCATGGAAATAAGAAAAGAGTTATACACAAAAATTACTAATCAGATGGCGTTCTTTTTAGATACTGTAAAGGATGAAGAAAGTAATAAAGCTCGAAACGATTTACTGAAATATTTTAGAGAAATTCAAATCTGGGGATCTGATCACGTAGTAATAAATTTTAAAAAATTATTAGATCTTATGTCTCCTGAAAAATTAAAAATGCAAGATGAGCGAAATTTGCAATTTAAAAATTTTATAATCTCAATGAGAGAAGATATTTTAGGTAAAACGGCTTTAAAGGCTGACGATATCGATATACGAGGTATTAAAAAATAAGATCATCTTCACCTAAAACAACTTACCTCTTTATTCTGCTATAATACAGGCATGATTCTTTTTCTCAATGAGCCGAAATTATCTAAACACGCAGTAGATCAAAAGTTCAATACGAGACGCATGGCTCTCATCCCTCATGTAAAGGATTTTATTTCCAACCATCCAAGGTTTCAAAATGAGGAGGTTAAAGTTACTTTTGCCGACAAAGGAATTTCATCTCTCATAAGTATTGTCGAAACACCAAAGACAAAAACTGTACTCAAGATTCCTCTAAGCTTGGCACACTCTCTAGGCGAAGCTCAGTTTCTTAAAATATGGGAAGATGCGGACGTTAGGGTCCCTCACGTCATAGAAGATGGGATGATAACTGAACATGCTTATACAATGATGGAGTACATCGATGCAAAAATCTTAAAAGATGTTTACCCTAAAGACGAGGCAGTTAAAAAAGAAATATATGTAGAACTCGGCAGAATTCTTTGTAAAATGCACAAACCCGTAGCACATGGATACGGCCGAGTGGTAGAAGGCAAAGCCCAGTATGAAACATTCGAAGAATGGTTTAACGGAGAAGATGTGCAGAAACAAATAGTATATGTGAAGGAAAATAATTTACTTAACGAAGAACATGGTTCACTATCACAGGCTTTCACAATTCTCAAAGAGCACACAGATAAAGCAAAGCAGAGTAGTTATTGCCATGATGATTTTGGCACTGCTAATATATTCGCCACGGAGCCACTAACTGTCTTTGATCCTAACCCAAGATTTAACAACAACTACATGGACCTAGGCCGAAGTATCATAATATCTCTAGGTAACAATAACGGCCAAGCTGAAACAGGAGAACAACTTATAAGAGGTTATTTTGGGTCAGAATCTTATGATAAAATGGTCTTACAAGGCGCAATATTGATAAATGCTTATCTGAAATTCCCCTATCAGCATAAAACCAAAAGCTTTGATAAAATGCAAAACCTCCAAGAATACTTGATTAAAACGAAACATTTATTAACTTAAAAAATTAATTCCATGAAAAACCCATATCTAAATGCCCTGCTTGCTGCGTCTTACATAGCCGTTATTGTTTCTGCCATGGGTAGCGTGTCTGAGACTCTACAGAACAAGCCTGACAATGTATTTATGCCGATGACTATGCTTAGCTTGTTCGTCCTGTCTGTCGCGACTATGGCAATACTTTTTTTCTTTACCCCTGTAAAATTATTGCTCGAAAATCAAAAAGAAGAAGCATTGAGATTCTTCCTGAAAACTCTAGGAACTTTCGCGGTCTGCGTAGCTCTGTTTGTAGTCTTGATGTTCGTGCTTTAGATCTTAATTCTCTGGTTTCCCCTTTCCATAGAATTTCGGTAGAATGAATAGATGGATAAAGCAAAATTTATAGAGAATGCATGGTCAATAGACTCTAACAATATCTTTGACATAGCAGAAGTCACCGCAGAAGGACTAACAGAGCAAGAAGCTTCTAACCGCCTAGATATATACGGTCGCAACATATTTCACAAAGAAGAGAAGAAAAGCGCGCTCGCGGTTTTCTTAAAGCAACTCACGAGCCCGCTGATATTTATATTGATAGCTGCAGCTATAATCACCGGCATACTAAAAGAGTGGACTGAGGTCTCTGTCATAGTCTTTGCTGTGCTGGTAAACTCTGGCTTGGGATTCTATCGCGAATATCACGCCGAGAACACCCTGAGCAAGCTCAGCACATTTATTAAAGACCGCTCCAGAGTCATCCGCGACAACCACGAACAAGAAATAGACTCAGAAATGCTCGTACCTGGCGACGTGCTCAAGCTTACTTATGGCAACAGAGTTTCTGCTGACGCTCGAATAATAAATGCCAACAACATCAACGTAGATGAATCCATACTTACTGGTGAATCTACTCCAGTAAAAAAGTCTGATGATTTGAAATCAGTATCAGCTACGATATCCGAACGCACCAACATGGTACACGCTGGCACTCTAGTTATCGACGGCTTCGCCACTGCAGTAGTTGTAGCTACCGGCGACCACACTGAGATAGGTAAAATAGCTGGCTTAGTTTCAGACACTCATCGTGCAACAACACCAATACAGAAAGGCCTATCCAAGCTCGCTTGGATTATTTTCGCCATAGTCATAGTTATAGTCACAGGAATTTTCATATTAGGAATATATCGCGGTGAAGCATTCTTCGACATGCTCATCCTCTCTGTAGCTGTATCCGTAGGTGCTGTGCCCGAAGCTTTGCCTATAGCCCTCACTGTTATTCTCTCTATCGGCGCAGAACGTATAGCCAAGAAACGTGGCATCACACGCACACTTGTCGCAGCTGAAACTCTAGGTTCAACTAGCTTAATAATGACTGACAAAACTGGCACTCTAACTGAGGCCAACATGCGTCTAGTCGGTATATATACAATCGACGAATTAAAAACTGGCGACACGAACCCTAGACCCTACGAAGCAGAAGATAAATCCATTCTAACGATGGCTATGGCGAACATTGATGTATTGGTAGAAAACCCAAATGAAGATACTTCAAAATGGAATTTCAAAGGCAGACCATTCGAAGTAAATATAATGAAAACAGCAAGAGACAATGGCCTGGATGTTTCTAAATTCATCGGGCTTAGTGATTCGAAAGTTATCATACCTTTCAATTCTTCTCATAAATTTTCAGTTTCCAAACAAGGTGACTCTTGTATCGTCATGGGCGCCCCTGATGTGCTACTAGCTAAAGCGAATTTAGACAAAGACTCTTATGTGAAGATAGAAACATGGATAACGAAAGCAAGCTCTGAGGGCAAGCGATTGATTGCCCTAGGTAGGACCACTTCTACTATCGCAACCATATCAGAAGTGCAAGATATAGAACTAGTAGGAATCCTTGCTTTCTATGATCCAATAAGAAAAGAAGTTTTCGGTGCAGTTAAGAAAATAGAATCTCTCGGTGTTCGCATTGTGATGATTACTGGAGACCTCAAAGGAACAGCCATGTCTGTCGCGCGCGAGATAGGCTGGGACATCACCGAAGAGCAAGTCTTAACAGGTCATGATCTACAAGCAATGTCAGACCAAGACTTACTAGCCGTCATTCCAAGGATAAAAATATTTGCACGTGTCACTCCTGAAGATAAATTACGAGTCGGCTTACTCTACCGCGAACTTGGTGAAGTCGTGGCAATGACTGGAGACGGAGTCAATGATGCGCCTTCTCTTAAAGCTATGGATATAGGCGTTGCGATAGGCTCTGGTAGTGATGTGGCAAAAAGCGCAGCCGATCTGGTGCTTCTAGATGACAACTTCCAGACAATCAGCATGGCGATACATGAAGGACGTCGAATACTAGTAAACATTCGCAAAACTTTCGTATACCTTATGTCTAACTCCCTCGATGAAGTTGTAGTCATCGGCGGAAGCCTACTCATGGGCCTTGCACTACCTCTATCTGCACTTCAAATAATCTGGGTCAACCTCTTCACCGGCAGTCTGCCTGCTTTAGCTTTCGCTTACGATGAGGATTTCGACCATGAGATGACCAAGAAGCACACACTCAAATCAATATTCACTCGCGAGGTCAACATACTAACTTTCGGTATTGGAATATTGAGCTCACTATTGTTGTTCTTTATGTATTACTTATTACTGTATTTAAAAGTTGAACTATCTTTGGCAAGATCAGTTTTCTTCGTGTGCTTTGCTTCATATATACTTGTAATCGCATTTTCTTTCAGAAGTCTGCATAAGCCATTGTTTTCTTACCCAACCTTCTCAAACCAGAAACTAAACCAAAGTATCATCATCGCCATCATTGTACTGGTAGCAACAATGACACTACCATTCTTCCGTGAATTATTCGACCTAGCCCCACTACCTCCAGTCTGGCTCTGGTTCATAGCGTTATGGCTCATACTAAATGTCGCACTGATAGAAGGAGCAAAGTATCTTTTTAGATTACAAAGAAATTAAAAATAATAATAATTCTTCAATATGAATAAAGAAACACACATCAAATGCCGAGCGGTAATCCTACACCAAGGTAAATTGTTATTAGTAAAGCACGCACACGACACTAGCTTTTCAGCGCTACCTGGTGGGCATTTAGAATGGGGTGAAAATTTGCAAAATTGCTTAGAAAGGGAGCTAGTGGAAGAGCTAGGAATCAAGCCTAAGATCGGCAGACTACTTTACGTAAACACTTACTCACAAACAGACGGCAAACATTATCTAGAATTCTTCTTCGAAGTATTAAACGGAGAAGATTATGCGAACTCTACCACTACTGAAACATCCCACGCATATGAACTCGCAGAAAAGCTCTGGGTATCCCCCAAAGATGACGTCCGAATACTACCAGAGAAATTCGATAAAGATTTTAAGGAAAATAAATTACTAAGTGAAACTGTAAAATACATTAGCTAGAAAAAATAAATCTAGTATAATAATTTATATGCGAAAATTTTTAATTCCGTTTTTTGTTGTTGTATTCATCATTCTTTCTGCCACATTTTGGCTCAATCAAAAAGACCCTACCCCAACAGTTACCGACTCCTCCATAGTAGCCTGCACTGAGGAGGCTCTAATGTGCCCTAACGGCTCGTACGTCGCCAGAGAGGGCAATGACTGCTCTTTCAGGATGTGCCCTGGCTCGGGGCCATTTACAGGTAAGCTAATCCAGCAAGGCAACGGCTTCTTCTTAGTTATCGGCGCACCCCAAGACACAACCGAAGAAGTTAGTTATTCCCTACCCCTAACTATCAAAGTCTCTAATCCTCTAGGCACCCTCGTAGGCAAATACGTATCAGCTCAAGGTAGTTTCATCTCAGGCAACACTTTCGAAGTCACATCACTCGAAGAAATTCTAAGTAGCGACAATGGTGGCGAAGTTGTAAAAATAAAAATGGGAGAATCTGGTTTTGCGAATGGCGTCCGTATCACCCTACGCAAAGTAGATTCAGATAGTAGATGTCCTAAAGATGTGAAGTGTATCACTGCAGGACTCGCATCGTTCGAAGTAGTACTTAAGAGTGACACCGATCAAGAAACAGTCACTCTAGCAAGCGACAAACCCGAGCATCCATTCGACGCATTCAAGGTATCCATCGTAGATGTCTCACCTACTCCAGTATCTAAAACCACAATAGAAGAGTCTGCTTACGAGGTAACTTTCAAAGTAGAAAATCTCTA
>CAZUID010000033.1:0-1618 GCA_964620985.1 uncultured Candidatus Saccharibacteria bacterium
AATAAGACTAATCAAAAAATCCCCCATATGGGGGATTTTTTGATTAGTCTTATTTAGCTACGAAAGGAAGAAGTCCTAGGAAGCGAGCGTTCTTGATAGCAGAAGCAAGCTGGCGTTGATTCTTGAGGGTAACACCAGTACGCTTGTGGTTCATTATTTTGCCGTTAGGGTTAATGAACTTACTTAGGATTTCGATATCCTTGTAGTCTATGTGCTTTATATTGTTTGCTGAAAAATAATCTTGTTTCATAATGTGTTTTTAATTAATTAAAATGGTATGTCTTCTGGGTTAATGTCTTCCTCGGGATACTCTATGGTATCTACTTCTTCAGGACTCTGAGGTGAGTTCTTGGTTCCTGCTACTGGAGAGCTTCCAGCTGCTACGGGACCTCCTCCCCCTTTCGGACCGAACTGAGTTCTGTCGGCGACAATCTCAGTGCGATATTTCTTCTCGCCACTACCTTTGTCATCCCAACTCCTAGTCTGAATTCTACCTTCAACTAAAATGGAGTTGCCTTTCTTCATGTATTGAGCAACTGTTTCTGCTTGGCGACCGAAAACCACAACATTGTGATAATCAGCTGACTCTTGGCGTGCGCCATTTTTGTCTTTCCAGACACGATTGGTTGCAATAGAGAAAGAACAAACTTTAATACCAGAAGGAAGTGATCGCAACTCTGGGTCGCGGGTTAGGTTTCCTATTAGAATTGCTTTGTTTAGAAACATATTTAAATTAAGCTTGCACTAGAGCGTCGATTTCTTTGTCTATTTCTTCTTTGTTGATAGGCATAACTACCTCCTCCTCACCTTCAACCTTTGTGCCTGGGGTCTTGCGACGAATAGTGTCTTTGCCGACAAATCTCCTAGAAGCAACAGTATTTTCTTTCACAGTCTTCACAGTCAAGAATCTTATGAATTTAGTATCTAAATCAAGTGCCTTCTTTAGCTCTACAACCTTCTCGGGTGACATATAGAACTTAGTCCAGCCAAAGTAAGCCGAATCAAACTTGCTTCTTACGTTAGAAACAACCTTAGACATAGTATAAGCAAGGTTCATCATTTTAGGCATTTCGTCAGAAATAACCTCTCCGCCAAGGTTGGCAATAAGGTCTTTTAAATTACCATAAACTGCTGGTACCTCCTCTTCGGACATACTAGGAACCAAAAGATAGCCCACCTCGTAAACCTTGGGTTCTTTGGTAGTCATATCTACATTTTTAGCTTCATCTGCCTTGTTTCGCATAAGGTGCATAATAACAAAAAGATCCAAAAAACGCAAGGAGAGCAGGACATCCTCCTATATAGAGAACACTCGGCGGGCATTTGCTACTATAGCCTCACTCACCTCCTCTAATGGCAGACCCTTTATTTCAGATATTTTCTTTACAACTTCTGAGACGTACGTAGGCTCGTTGCGTTTGCCTCTATAGGGCGTCGGGGTTACATACGGAGAGTCGGTCTCAGACATAATCATATCAAGTGGAGTCGCCTTAATAACTTCATCGTAATCATGAGTGAAAGTAATAACTCCGGTGAAAGATAGAGTGAAGCCGAAGTCTATAAATGCTTTCGCGACTTCCAAGTTACCAGCGAAAAAATGCACATCGCCTTTTACCTT
>CAZUID010000033.1:1718-6727 GCA_964620985.1 uncultured Candidatus Saccharibacteria bacterium
TTTGGATTGTTGCGGATGTGAAGCATCAGAGGTTTGTTGAATTCATTGGCAAGCTCTATCTGCGAGATGAAAGCGGTCTTTTGCTTCTCTATTGATTCTTCATCCATTCGGTAATAATCAAGCCCGCATTCCCCTATCGCAACCACTTTAGGATCTTTCAAAAGCTCTCGATAAGCATCTTTGTCGAAAATTTCACCGCGGGAAGTAAATTCTTTGCCTCCCTCACCTAATTCTTTCTCATCATGGTACGACGCACCGGTGTGAATAGGATGCAATCCTATAATCGCATAGACTCCTTCGTCGTATTTGTTTGCCATCTCTACCGCATATCTAGAAGTATCAACCTGAGTGCCAACATTTATAACCCAAGTGTCATTATCTAAGGCACGCTTAATAACTGCATCCCTGTCCTCGTCGAAAGCTTTGAAATTCACATGGCTGTGTATGTCTATGTATTTGGGCATATCTAATCCCTCCTTAAAAATAAAGGTTTCTCGGGCTTTTTGTTTTGTTTTATTAATTCTTGAATTACCATAGAGGTTTCAGGGAGAAATGGTTCTAGCTTTAGAATATTGCCAAAAAGATGGAATAATAAATAGTACACATCTTTTTTTGCTTCTTCTGGATTTATTTTAATATTCTTGAATGGTTCTTTTTTCTGTATGAACTCATCTAAATTTTTTAAGTTAGCCCAAATTTCACTGATAGAATTATTTATGTCGAAATTCTCTAATTCTGATACAGGCTCTGTGTAATATTTAGTTTTCAAATCATCTTCCGATAATTTAACCTCATAAGAAGACGCCATCGTCATAATTCTACTAACCAAATTCCCCAACCCATTCGCAAGGCCTGAATTATAAGCATCTTTGAATCTCTCCATTGTAAAAGGACTATCTTCAAAAGAAGAGATTTCTCGCAATAGAAAATATCGCAAGGCGTCAGTACCGTACTCGGCTACTATTTCTTTAGGATCTACCACATTACCTAACGTCTTAGACATCTTTACTCCTTGATCTGCAGTAATAAAGCCATTCACAACTATTTTATGAGAATCAGGAACGTCCGCGGCCATGAGCATCGCCTGCCACATAGCAGACTGGAAACGAGTGTTGTCTTTACCACAGTATTGAGTGGGAGTACCGTGCACCCAATACTTTTGAAAATCACCCTCCAAATCTCTCTCATTTTCTGGCCAGCCTAAAGTAGATATATAGTTCGTCAGAGCATCGAACCACACATACATAACATGCTCAGGGTCTCCTGGGACCTCTATCCCCCAAGGCATCTTGGACTTTAGTCGAGAAATAGAGAAATCTTGCAAGCCTCGCTCGACGAAGGCCTTCACTTCGTTGAAACGAAAGTCTGGAATCACAAACTCAGGATTGGTTTTGTAGAAAGCGAGCAATTTATCGCCGAACTCGCTGTATTTAAAAAAGTAATTTTCTTCTTGGATTATTTCAAGTGCTCGCCCGGGGTGGATAGCACACTCGCCGTTCACCAGCTCAGAATCGCTCTTGGTTTCTTCGCAACCTACGCAATACTTGGCTTCATAATTTTTCTTATAGATGAAACCATTGTTGTAAACTCTCCTCCAGAATTCTTGCGCAGAAGCTACGTGGTGCGGGTCAGTAGTTCTAGTGAAGTGCAAAATCTCTTCGTCCATACCGAAAATTTTAACAGAGTCTTTAAATCTCTTGAAACTTTCATCAACAAAATCCTGAGGACTTAGCTCTTGAGCTTGAGCCTTCTCATATATTTTCATGCCGTGTTCGTCGGTACCGGTATTGAAAAATACATCGAAGCCTTGAAGCTTCTTATATCGGGCTATTGCATCCGCACGGACAAACTCAAGCGCATGACCCATATGCAAGTCTGCATTAACATAAGGAAGCGTTGTAGTGAGATAGAAACTTTTCTTAGGCATTAGTGTTTTTGTGAGAAATTTTCTTTTTCTCCATATCATTCATAAGCTCGATAATAAATACTGTAAGCGGTATAGAAATAAGAGCACCCCAGAAACCACCCAACTCGAAACCAATAATAGCGGCGAGTATTATCACTATAGGAGAAAGCCCGACTACACCCTTTATGACTAGTGGTGCAAACAAGAAAACTTCAAATTGATGGATTATTATGTAAGCGCCGGAAACCATAAGCGCGCTTGATAGCCCGCCCGAAAGATAGGAAAAGGCCGCAGCTGGCACTAAAGCCACTAAAACTCCATAAGGCACTAATTCCATGATTCCAGCGATAATAGATAGGAGCAACGCATACTTTATGCCCATGAGCGCGAGTACTAAGTATGTAAGCACGGTGATAATAACACTTAGAAGTAACTGGCCTTTAAACCATAGTGCTATCTTCCTACGGGAACGCTTCCATAGATCCACCACATATTCTTCGTGTTCTATCGGTAGAATTATTCTCAAGAAATTCTCTATGCCGTTTTCTTGAACTGAAAGATAGAAAGAAATAAGCACTATCAACATGAAGTTGAAAATACTACCGAAAGCAACCGAGAGGGTCTTCACAAAGCCTCCTGAAAGATTTTCGATAAATGCTTTAGAAACTAGCATCAGAGAAGCTAAAGAGAACTCACCTGAAAGTCCTGAGACTATGTCTTTCGCTCCAGAGAATGCTTCGTCTTTAAAATAATCCAAGAAACTCACTCCTGGAAAATAAGAAGCCAAGAAAGTAGAAAAGTTGTAAATTTCAGTTATTAGAAGTGGAGCGAAAAGATAAAACATCCCCGCAAAGAAAGCGATGATAGCAACGTACAACATAACTATGCCAGTGACTCTACCTATACCCACTCGCTTGAAATACGGCACTGAAGACTCCACAAAGGAAGAAATTATAATAGCTGTGAGCAACACCAAGACTAGATCACGCAGAATCCATATAGCGAAAACCCCCACCACGAGCAAAATCGCGCGGATCATCGTACCGGTAGATATGGTTACAGGAGTAACCTCAGATGACTTAAACATGAGATTATATTAACACAAAACGGTAAAAATTAGAATTCTCTAGAATTTCAATATTTTGATGAATTCCTTTTTGTCTTTGAATGGTCCTATTAGGGCAAGGTTGAGTTTCTGATTTTGAAATACCTCACGCGCCATTGCCTGCACCTGCGCACTCGTAACCTTGTTGATTTCATTGGCCTTATCTTCGGCACTCTTTATCTCGTGACGTAAAAGCTCCTGACCGCCAAAGAAATTGGCCAAAGAATCACTGGACTCTAAAGACAGCTTCATGTTCCCTACTAGAAGTTGCTTAACTTTATTCAGCTCGTCTTCAGATACTTTCTCTGTGGTTAACTTTTTACATTCTGCGAGTACAGCTTTGATGACTTCATGAATTCTTTTGTTGTCTACTCCTGCAGAAATCTGGAAAAATCCGTGATCGGTATACACATCGTTATAAGCATTCACGTAATACCCCACCCCCATCTCTTCACGAAGTTTCTGGAAAAGCCTAGAGCTCATACCGCCACCTAGAACACCACTTAGTACTGAAAGCACAGAATTGTTTTTATTAAATAAATCATAGGACCGCATCGCTAAGACGAAATGCGTCTGGTCGGTTTTCTTGAACTTCACTAACGCTTCGGGCTTAGCCTGCTTCTCTAATACTTTAATCTTAGGTTGTTTGCCTCCACGAGGAATATGGCCAAATATTTTCCCAACTGATGCCAAAACATTTTTCTCAGTGACCTTGCCTGCAACTACGATAGTCGTAGCCTCAGAAAGATAGTGCTCGCCTTTGTACTTAACGAAATCTTCTCTCTTCATCGCAAGGATATTCTTCTTCTCACCTGCAATGTTCCAGCCAGCTGGAGTATCGCCATAAAGAAGTTGCATCACTAAATCCTGAACATGTCTGTTGGGAGTATCTTCATACATATTAATCTCTTCTATGATCACACCCTTTTCTTTCTGCATTTCGGCTTCTGGGAAAGTGGAATTGAGGTATATGTCTGAAACAATATCTAAAATCTGCCCAAAATGCTTAGCCTCGGCCTTAGCGTAGTACCCCGTGTATTCCTGAGCGGTAAAGGCGTTATAGTGGCTCCCAAGGGCGTCTAGCTCCTTGGAGATGTCGATAGCCTTTGGTCTCTTGGAAGTGCCTTTAAAACACATGTGTTCAAGAAAATGTGAAATACCGTTTAACTTCTTAGTTTCATATTTGGAACCAGCTTCTACCAACACCAAAACCGTCACCGTAGGGTTATCCTTCATCGGCACGGTCACTACTCGCAAACCATTATTTAAAACTTTTTTTGTAAATTTCATTTTATTTTTTCTTTATATAACTCTAGGAAATGCGGAAACTGCGAATGCATAGGTGTTGGTAAATTTTCTAAGGTAAACCAATCCACTGCATCTAGTTTGTGCGGTTCGCCATTCTTGGCTGTGCCCTTACTAATTAAAACTTTAAAATCCAAAACCACCCAGTGCGTCTTCTTACCCTCATGCTCTCGATGGACATCGCGATAACCTAAAAACTCATAATCTAAAACATCCGTGCAGTACTCTTCTAGAATTTCTTTTCTTAGAGTGTCTTCTATAGTATCACCGAACTCAACACTACCTCCCCCGGGATCCCAAGTCCCGTGCTCGTCACGAGAATTTACACCTCTTTTGCTTAGTAAAAAATTACCATCACCATCATGGCACAAAAACACGACCGCAACTCCAGTATAATCAACGCCTTTTTTCATTTAGATTTTATCTTTTATGTATTCTTTCAAGTCAGAAACTTTCACTCTCTCCTGCTCGCCGGTGTCACGATCACGCACTGTGACTGTATCGTTTTCTAAAGTATCGAAATCAACTACAATACAGAAGGGTGTCCCTATTTCATCCTGCCTGCGGTAGCGCTTGCCGATGTTGCCATTGTCATCCCACGCCACTCGTCCAAACTCTGCCTTAAGTGGAGCGAAGACTTTTGTATTTGCATAATCAACCAATTCTGGCTTGTTCTTAAGGAGTGGCGAGACA
>CAZUID010000034.1:0-6523 GCA_964620985.1 uncultured Candidatus Saccharibacteria bacterium
GGGATTGGTATTTCGGCTTTAGCGCAGATGTTTCAGAGTCGCGGGGCAGATGTCTCCGGGTTAAATGACGAAGAGGGAGATACTGTAAATTTATTAAAAAATGCTGGGATTAAAGTTATGCTTAAGCAGGAGTTTACTTCTCTTCCTGAGGCTGATTTGTATATTTATTCAGATGCGTGGCTGTACCGAGGCCCAGAGATTTTAGAAGAGGCGAAAAAGACTGGTAAACCCGTGATGAGTTATTTCGAAGCTCTGGGTGAAGTCGCAAAAGAATACAAAGTCATAGCTATTTCTGGTACACATGGCAAAACTACCACGACTGCGATGGTCGCGGGAATTCTGGTGGATGCAGGACTTGACCCGACAGTGATTGTCGGGTCATTTGTGAAGAAATTTGGCAGTAACTTTCATGGCGGTAAGGGGGAGTACCTAGTGGTTGAGGCAGACGAGTACAACAGGCACATGCTGAACTTCCATCCGTTCGTCGGAGCTATTACCAACATAGAGGCTGACCACTTGGATTGCTATAAAGACCTGGATGATATCAAAGATGCGTTTAAAAAGTTCCTAGATCAAAGTGAACATAAGATTACTGAATACTCTAAATTTTTACCAAAGGTCCCGGAGCTCAAAGTCCCAGGGGAGCATAACCGTATGAATTCTGCCTTGGCTCTTGCTGTTGCTGAAGTGCTCGGTATAGATGAAAAAGTTGCCCAAGATTCCTTGGCTTCATTTGAGGGTACCTGGAGACGCTTGGAGAAAAGGGCTGAACTTCCGAATGGACTCATTATTTACGACGACTACGCTCACCATCCGACCGAAGTAAGGGCGAGCCTGAAGGCATTACGGGGAATTTACCCAAAAGGGGATTATCGTCTCATCGTTGTGTTCCAGCCTCACTTGTACAGCCGTACTCGAGCTTTCTTCGATGAGTTTAGCCAGAGTTTCAGTGATGCGGACCAGGTGTTGTTCTTGCCTATATACTTTGCCAGGGAGGATCCTGATCCGAGCATCTCTAGTGATAAGTTGTCAGCTAAGGTGGACGAATATAGTAAAAACTCGAAATCTTTTGCCAATTTTGAGGAATTAGAGGCATTTGTTGCCGGCTTGAACTTAGGAAAAGGGCATGTCTTTGTGACTATGGGGGCGGGGGAGGCGTACAAGATTGCTAATAAAGTGTTCGGCCTCAAGTAACCCCTAAATTATACTGATTTAAAGGCTATCTTGTCAAGGCAGTATAGTCAAAAAAGCTTTATTTTATAAGGTTTTTTGGATTTGACAGATGGTAAATTTATTGTTTAACTATTGACTTTTGGGTTCGTTTATGCTATCATATAAGTAATTCCTTAGGTATAGGCGTTAAGCTTATTAAATAAGGATTTTTTAATTTTAAGTCGGTTTGTATCACTTTCACTGGTTCGGCGAAGCACAATCGCCAATTATGCAAAACAATAAATTAATACGTATAGCTCAAGCGTTTATCTTGTTTCCGGTTATAAGTATGTCAGGTTCCCTAGGTGCTGCTTCTACTATGCCTCAAACAGGCGCAAGCATCTTGTCGACTTCTGAATTTGTATTGTCACAGAAGTTCAATGTTGGTTCTAATGGCTTCTTCTCTCGTAAAGAGGAAGAAAAGAAGGTAGATCCACAAGCCCTAGTCTTGAAGATGAAGGCTGAAGCCATCGATACTTACTTTAGGGAGCGTTCTATGCCACTTGAAGGTATGGGTATGAAGATGGTTATCGAAGCTGAGAAGAACGGCCTTGATTGGAGACTTATCGCAGCTATTGCTGTTCGAGAATCTACTGGAGGAAAGTTCGAATGTAAGAGAGTTCTAAACAATCCTTTCGGATGGGGTTCTTGTAAGATAGGTTTTGAGTCTAACGAAAAGGCTATCGAAACTGTGGCTCGTAACCTTGGAGGTAACAACCCAAATACTGCTTATCACTATGATGATAAGACCACTATCCAGATCTTGCGTGCTTACAATCCACCATCAGTTGTACCTAAGTATGCAGAACAAGTTATCTCTATCATGAAAGTTATCGGAGAAGACTCAATAGCTTTACCTGGTGAAAACATAGATAAAGAAACTGCTAGCTAATAACAAAACAAAAAGCCCCGCTACCTGCGGGGCTTTTTGTTTACTTATTCCACAAATCCCAAATATTTATAGCGAGGTTGTTCTTTGGTCCCTTGAGTGCGAAGTAATGGAGATCTATGAAGGGCAAAGAATTACATTCGATGATTCCCCACTTTAATTTATCTGGATCTTCTGTTGGGTCTTCAGTGATGAGGTCAAATCCTACCACAGGTGCTTCCACTAAGGCTCCGGCTTTCGCGAAGATATCATGCATTTTAGGGTGAACACTCGAGAGCATTTCTTCAGTAACACCGCCGTACATCCTTCCTGTTTTAGCCGATAAATTCACTAGCTCATCTTTTTTAGGGATACTTTGTGGAGTATATCCAAGTCTGTTTATAAAGCTTGTTACATCCTCGTTGATAACTACTTCTGATAAGCGATCGGGGAGATTGTTGTTTTTAGATTTAACTAGTTCTTCTATGGAGTGAATGCCATCGCCAGTGATCTGTGGAGGGTCAGCTTTAAAGAAACCTACTAATTTTTTGTTGATAACAGTAGCTCGGCAGACACTGCCTTTGAGGTGTTCTTGCACCACAAAGGAGTGCGCTATGATTTTGACTAAATCAAATGCATGTCTCAGTTCTGCTTCAGTGTTGATGTTTGTAGTTGTGTGTCGGCCTCGGGAGCCTAGGTTAGGCTTGATTATCACCGGCTTTTGCATTTCTTGAAACCCAGACAGGGCTTCTTTCCAAGTAGAAACCTTTTTGGTCTTTGGGACGGGGATATTACCAGCAGATAGTCTTTTAAACAACTCGTTTTTCTCGTCTAGCCATTTGTAGCCTTCTTGGGGGAGACTTAGAGGTATCGGCAGGCTTTGGAAATAAAGCGTTTTGCCGTTAATTCGTGCGCGGTAGTACTCTATGTACTTTCCCCAGAGTATTATCTGTTGCATTGGGATATTTCTTCTCCTAGCTTCTTCCCATATTAGCTTAGAGCGTCCAGTTGTGGCTCTCTCTATATCATCGTTAAAACGCACGACTTTAATCCAGGATAGTACGTTAAAGATAATTTTCTCAACTGCGGAGGTTAGCTTCTGTGGGTTTTTTTTAACAACGAAACGAAAGAAAACATCCCCGTATTTTCCTACAGTTTCTTCTAGGATACTCAAAACGTATAAGATTTTATGGTTTACGAATCCAGTACCGCATGCACTGCATTTGTTTGTATCCTCGGTAGACATTTTATAAATAAGCAAACAAAAAACCAAAGGAAAGTTTAAGTTTCCTTAAACCAATCTTTGGTTCTTTGTAATATTAGTGGCCTCCAGTCATAGTATTTGTTTTTAATAAACAACATTAATAAACCGACTTGGTCTATTATATCATCTATTGTAAAAACACAGCAAGAGGGCTAGGTGGATTTAGTACTATTCCAAGTGCATAAGGGTCATTTTGTGATCCTTAGGTTCAAAAAGGGTGATTTGGAAGTTGTAGTTCTTGCCTAATTCTAGCTTTTCACGAAGTTTTGCTTCGCCACCGAATGTTGAGTTGTGTACAAGACCTGCAACACCTTCCTTGATAGATACCAAGGCACCATGTTTGTTGTATTTGATAACAACTCCCTTGATGATGTCGCCCTTCTTTAGTTTATCCTCGAATTCCTTCCAAGGATTCTCTTTAAGTGCTTTGATTGAAAGGGATACTTTACCATCTTTGATTTCTATAACTTTTGCTTTCACAGTGTCTCCTACTTTAAACATACTGCGAGGATCTTCTACTAGACCCCAGTCGAGTTCAGAGATGTGAACCAAGCCTTCTAGGCCGTTCTCTAGTTTCAAGAATACGCCGAAGTCTACGATACCTGCGACTGAGCATTCTAGCTCATCTCCAACATTGTATTTACCTAGAATTTCTTTCTTTTCTTCTGGGTTGTTGTCTTTCTCAGAGAAGATTAGTTTGCCTTCTTTTGGCAGTATTGAGATTATAGATACGCGGATTTTCTGTCCTACTAGTTTCTTCAATTCTTTTAATATTTTGTCTTTATCTGAATCCAGCACGCGAGGGTAGTGTTCAGTCTTTAGCTGAGATGCAGGAAGGAAGCCCTGAATGCCTTGCCAGTCCAAGATAAGACCACCCTTATTGGCGTCTTTAACCTCTAGGTCCATAGTAGTCTTAGCTTTGATAGCTTTCTCTGCTTCACTCCAGGTAAGGGCTTGTTTAGCCTCTTTTAGGGACAATTCTACATAACCATCCTCGTTTTCTACTTCTACTACCTTTGCTTTAATAGTGTCGCCTAGGATTATCTTCTTGATTATATCCTTAGCATTAATGAATTCTCGTCCGTAAATAATACCTGTTCCGAAAGGAGACAAGTCTACGAAAACAGACGATTTCTTGATCGTTATTACAGGACCTTCTACGAGAGCGTCAATTTCAGGCTTAGCCACACTGCGGTCAACCACTGAATTTAGCACTACGTTGTCCTTTAAGTTTTCCTCTATTACCACTTCTTTTTTTGCCATAATAATTTAAACTAAAAATCCGCTCAAATAATAAGCGGACGTAAGGTTCAGGTTTTACCGGGTTAATGTCCCCAATAGTGTTACCCCAAATCCGTGCTTTTAATAAAATTTAGTTGTATGGATATACTACTATATTTCAACAAAAAAGCAAGTTACAATTGTATATTTTTCTGATATAATATAAGTAATGATAATCACATATTTCGGCAAACAATTTTTCAAGATTACCCAGGGGGAGATGGTTCTGGCTTTTAACCCGGTTAGTAAAACGTCCAAGTCTGGAGTTTCTGCCCACTTCGGGGCGGATATTGCCATGTCTTCAACCAACCACCCCGACTACAATGGACTAGATCAGTTGACTCACGGAGAGCGGGCGCCATTTGCTATTACCAGTCCTGGAGACTATGAGATAAAAGAAATATTCGTCAGAGGAGCTAAGTCTGACGGAGTTCTTGGCGGTAAAAATTATATCAACACCATTTATTCATTGACTGTGGATGGTATTAATATCACATTCTTAGGTGCACTGTCTGATCCAAATATTTCCAAAGAAGCACACGAGGTTGCTGATAATCCTGATATACTTTTCGTGCCGGTGGGTGGCGGGGGATTGCTAGATGCGAAATCCGCTGCTAAACTTGCTTCATCACTCGAACCTAAGATGATAATACCGATGGATTACGACAGTGCATCGCTTAAGGCATTTCTGAAGGAGGTTGGTAATGAGCACGCACAAGTGGTAGATAAGCTTACATTAAAAAGAAAAGATTTAGATAATAAAGAAGGTGAGGTCGTCGTTTTACAAGCGATTTAATCTTAATTTTATGCGAAGAATAATTAATCATTTAAGAAAACAGCCAGAGAGTGTAAGGACTCATGTTTTACATGTTTCTACTGCGGTGTGTGCTCTTGTTTTGGTTTTGTTATGGGTGGTGTCTATAGGTACTAATTTTACCGGCCCTGGTGCAAATACTCAGACCAGTAGCGCGATTCAGCCCTTTTCAGCTTTGAAAGATAATTTAGTAGACGGATTTCAAAGTATTAAAACAGATACAGGTGGATTGAGAGTAGCAGAATAATATTTATGGCCAAAAATTCCGAAAAACCAGAAGAGAGTATTGTGCGTACTGACGGTATAGTATCCGTAGACGTAGTAAGCGAAATGAAAGAATCCTACTTGGCTTATGCCATGTCGGTCATTACTTCACGCGCACTTCCTGACGTGCGCGACGGATTGAAACCCGTGCACCGAAGAATTCTCTTTGCCATGCATGAAATGGGTTTGACTGCGTCTTCTCGTTTCCGAAAGTCTGCGACAGTAGTCGGAGATGTGTTAGGAAAGTACCACCCTCATGGTGATACTGCTGTATATGATTCTATGGTTGGTATGGCTCAGGAATTTTCTTATCGTTATCCACTTATCTTAGGTCAGGGAAACTTTGGTTCTATTGATGGAGACAACGCTGCTGCGATGCGTTATACCGAGGCCAAGATGTCTAAGATTTCTTCAGAGCTTCTTCGTGACCTTGAGAAAGAAACAGTAGACTTCCGTCCGAACTACGACCAGACTCGTAAAGAGCCTGTAGTTTTCCCTACTGCTGTTCCTGGACTTTTGCTTAACGGTACTCTTGGTATCGCTGTCGGTATGGCAACTAACGTACCTCCTCACAATCTAGCAGAAGTACTAGATGCAACTAATTATCTTATCGAGAACAACGATGCTACGACTGAAGACTTGATGCAGTTTGTGAAAGGTCCAGATTTCCCAACTGGCGGACTTGTGTATGGACATAAAGATTTACTTCACGCTTATGGTACTGGCCGAGGCGGTGTAGTTACTCGTGGTGAAGCAGAAATAGTTGAACAGAAAGATGGCAACTTCCAGATTATCATCACTTCTATCCCTTATCGCGTTA
>CAZUID010000035.1:0-2027 GCA_964620985.1 uncultured Candidatus Saccharibacteria bacterium
TCAATCCTGCAATAAGCTGGATGATGTAATCGAAGTTGATTATGTCCCGAAGCGTTAGCTCAAGTTCAAAATCAATCTGGTCGAGGATAGACTCAGCGCCCGTGTCGTTATTTCTGCGATCCTCGTAGATATCCAGATATTTACTCTGATAGTCATAGAATTCCTGCTCGGTAATTCCAACATCCTCAAATGAGAAGTCAGCAAAAGTCTCGAGGGATGACTTGATACGCAATAGGTCGCGGAATGTCTTAATGAAGCCAGCCTTCTCCTCCTCGCTCTGCAGCGCATCGATAGACGCCAAAGTCGGAGCCTTCTCCTTTAGTTCATTCAGCTTCGCTGTAAATTCTCTCTTCTGATCCTCGTAAGGCTTCTTGAAGACTATTTCTTTTGCGTTTTCATCACCAAATAACGCCAACGCCGTATCGGTCGCTTTCTTTAGGTTTCGGAAAGATACAATGTTGCCATGTGGCTTATCGGAGTTGAGAAGTCTATTCGTTCGTGAGTACGCCTGAATAAGCCCGTGGTAACGAAGGTTCTTATCGACATACAACGTATTGAGCCGTGGGCTATCGAAGCCAGTGAGGAAGATGTTTACCACTATGACCAAATCAACTTCCTTATTTTTTATGCGCTTTTGCAAATCCCTATAGTAGTCGTAGAAACGATCCGTAGAGAAGTTCGTTGAATACAGCTGATTGTAATCTTTGATGCAATCTTCTAAGAAATCTCGTGAGTGCTGATTACCGGCCGTACCTTCGCCAGCAAAAATATCAATATCCAGCATGTCGTTGCTCTCTTCTTCATTTGCCTGATAGGTGAAGATGGTTGCAATCTTAAAATCACTCGGCTTCTTGCTCTTAAACAACGAGTAATAACGCTTCAGTACCTCAATGTTTGATACTGCAAAGAAGGCGTTGAATTTACCAGACTTAGTCTTGCGCTTCCAATCAGCAAGTACGTAATCGGTAATCTTATTCAAACGATCATCGCTCTCAAGTACTTCACGCTTATCTACACCCTCAACAAGAGCCTCTGCAAAGATATCTGCATCAAGCGTGTCCGGTGACTTTTGCGTGTACTTGCCGACGTACTCCACTGCAAAGCCGAGAACGTTGTTATCAGAAATGGCATTCGTGATGATGTACTTGTGGAGACACGACTCAAAGACGTCTGCTGTGGTTGCCCCACTAACATTGTTATCGGCAAAGATAGGCGTGCCGGTAAACCCAAATAGCTGGGCTTTCTTAAAGTAGCTTTTGATACGAGCGTGAGTCTGCCCGAACTGGCTACGATGACACTCATCGAATATGATAACCACTTTCTCATCAGCAAGGTAAGCAAACTTGCTGGAATGGTTCTCACGGCCGATAGCAATATCTAGCTTCTGGATCGTAGTAACAATGAGCTTACGGTTTGTGTCAGCGAGCTGAGCTACCAGATTTCGAGTACTATCTGTGCCGTCCACAGAGCCATCAGAGAAAGAGTTAAATTCTTTTGTGGTCTGTATATCGAGATCCTTTCGATCCACGACAAAGAGCACCTTCTTAACTTCAGCCATGCGTGACAGTATCTGACTGGCCTTGAATGATGTCAGGGTCTTTCCTGAACCAGTTGTGTGCCAGACATAACCGTTCTTGTCTGACTCCTTTACGCGTCCTTCAATAGCTTTTACGGCGTAGTACTGGTAAGGGCGCAGCACCATTGGAATTTGCAGCGACTCAGCCAATACGATGTATTCGGCGATCATCTTCGACACAGTGCACTTCTCCAAGAACGCATTCGCAAATTCCTCAAGCTGAGTGATCTTGGTGTTATTTTCATCAGTCCAATAGAAGGTCTGCTCAAAAGACTGGCGTGGATTGTTTGAGAAGTATTTTGTATTTACTCCGTTTGAAATAACAAAGATCTGGATGTATTCAAAAAGTGTTCCAGTGAATGAGTGCTTGTGGTAGCGCTGGATCTGGTTAAACGCCTCTTTCATTTCCATACCACGGCGCTTCAATTCCACCTGCACAAGCGGAAGACCG
>CAZUID010000035.1:2037-6183 GCA_964620985.1 uncultured Candidatus Saccharibacteria bacterium
AGGAGAGTCACATCGTAGCGGTTTTCATACCGGCCGGACTGTGTCAGCTGGTGAGTAACTTGATACTCGTTCTTGCACCATTGTTCCATATTGAAAAAACGCACGTAGAAAGTACTTTCGTCGTCTCGCGCTAGGGCATAGCGATCTCTGAGTGTTTTTGCCTTTTGAAACCGATCTCCTTTGTTGAGGTGGTTTAAGATGCGAGAAAACTCTTTCTCAGAAAAAGTAGTGCTATTAAACTTCTCGAGCTGAGTCTGAAGGTTCTCAATTAATGCATTTGTGTCAGCCAAAACAACTGGTTCAAAACCCAGCTGCCCAAGCCGTTCTAGAAGTTCCTTTTCAAGTTGTTGTTCTGATTGATGTGTCATATAAATATTTGCTGCAGTAAACCTTTCTTCCATTCCTCCATTCGAGTCAGTTGTCTTTGATTAGCGGTGATGAGTTCATCAATAGAGTCTAGGAAGGAGGCTATTTTAGCTTGCTCTTCGACACTTGTTGGAATATCGACCTCAATTTCAGAAAAATGTTGGAATTTTAGGTTCCATGTGTCAGAGGTCATTCCTTGTGAGTATCTGTAAAAATTAAATATCGTTCTAGATTGTTTGAATAGATGCTTATAAAAATTAACATTGCCCCACTTAGGGAAGACCACTGTGTATGCAGGACTAACTATCCCAATAAATGGTGATACACCAGAAGCACCTTGCCACATCCTCATGGTGTTGTATGCAATATCATTTTCATAAACCACCTTGTAACTACTCTTATCTACACTAGAGCTATCCCGCTTCTCAGCTAAGTCCTGCTTTGTCACGCCTCTATTTATCGAAACAGAAAGTAAGTCATGGCTCTGTTTGCTATTCTTTTCTGTCCTCTCATCAAAAAGATCTCCTAACAAATATTTTTTCCATGCAGGATAATTTTTACCGTCAGAGTTTTTGAAGCGAAACTCTTGGGAAAAGATTTTCTGCATCATTCCTTTTTTATAAGACTCAAGTGATTTTCTTTGCAATGAAAGATTTTTTACCCATTGATCAATGGTGCGAAGGAAATCTCCAATTTTTTCCTGCTCATCAAGATCGGGTATTATCACCGAAACTTTTTCCAAAGCTTCTTGACCAATGTTATAGCGCGTACTACCTCCACTTCTTGAGGTTATATCTTTTCTTACTGAAGGTACCTTCAGTAAATAATTCATAAATGCTGGATCGTAATCAGAGACCTTTTTACCCTTGATAACGAACCCTCCAAAAGTCGCTGGCTTGTTTTTGTCTAGATAAACATTCGCTTGCCCAACTTCTTCTCTGGTTTCAGAGCTTCTTTGAAATAAGACATCACCGTATTCGACAATATTCTTATTAAACTCAGCCTCAGATATCTCTACAGATCCACGAATTGAGTTGTGAGTTATAAAATCACTATCAATAATATCGAGTACATTAATGAATTTATACCCTTTACCGTATTTTTCCTTTGCAGCATTAACGCCATTCTTGAAGGTAAGAAGTTTACCTAAAGAAGTTTTATTCCAATCCAAAGAATAATCTTTGAAGCGCAAGACGGGACTTAAGTTATTCTTCTTTTTATCAATAATAGGCATAGTCAAAATGGCTGTTCAATTCCTAGTTCCTCACAAAATGCTGCAATCTTTTTTTTAAGTTCAATTTCGTTAGAGTGGAGTTCTTTCAGATCTTGCGCCACCTCATCAATATCCACCACCGCATGCTCTTCAAAAGAGTCTACGTATCTAGGAATATTGAGGTTATATTCATTTTCTTTAATCTCATCTAAGGAGGCTTTATGGGAATACTTATCTATCTCACTACGAGTTTTGTATGTAGTGAAAATCTTTTCAAGATTTTCACTAGTTAGGTAGTTTTGATTTTTCCCTTTTCTAAAGTCTTTTGATGCATCGATAAATAAAACATCCTCATCGTCTTTTCTACATTTCTTAAATACAAGAATGGTTGCTGGTATGCTTGTACCGTAAAAAAGATTTGCAGGAAGACCTATGACAGCATCAAGATAGTTTTGCTTTTCAATAATGTACTTACGGATGTGTGCTTCTGCACCACCTCTGAAAAGAGCACCGTGAGGAAGGACAACTGCCATCGTGCCGTTATCAGAAAGGTGGTAGAGCATATGCGTCACAAAGGCATAATCTGCTGCACCTTTTGGAGCTAATCTTCCGTACTGAGAAAACCTATCGTCATGTACTAATTGAGGGTCAGTATCGCCCTTCCACTTCGCAGAAAAAGGCGGATTAGCCACCACAGCCTCGGCTTTAAGTTCTGGGAGTAAATCTTCAGTAAGAGTATCTCCGTTTTTGATCTTAAAATGGTCGAAGTGGACTCCATGCAAAATCATGTTCATACGACCGAGGTTGTAGGTTGTAGGATTTAGCTCCTGCCCGTAATAACTTGTTACCTCTACAAAATCCTTAAGTCTTAGCAAAAGAGATCCAGAACCACAGGTCGGATCGTAAACAGTTTTAATTCGTTTTTTACCAACAGAAACAATCTGCGCGAGCAGACGAGAGACTTGGGCTGGTGTATAAAACTCACCACCTTTTTTACCGGCGCCGGCAGCAAATTCACCGATAAGATATTCATAAGCATCGCCAAGTAAATCGCTTTTAGTATCTTCGAGCTTGAAATCAATACCCTTAAGATGCACCAAGACTTCAACAATAACCGCATTCTTTTTCTGTTCGGTTGAACCGAGTTTAGAAGAAGTAAGGTCTACGTCATCGAAAAGCCCTTTGAAGTCGTCCTCGCTAGCAGTACCCATAGACGTCTGCTCGATGGAGTTGAGGATGTTTTTAAGATCCTCCAAAATAAACGACTCTTCTTCTTGGACGTTTCCTTTACCCTTACTTACGAGATAAGAAAATAGCTGTGTCGGCTTAAGGAAGAAGCCAAGATGGTCAATACAACTTTCTTTAATATGCTCGATATATTCTTTACCTTCTTTTGATTTTTCTTTTATCTCCGCAAATTTAAAGCCGTCTTTAGCAAGTAGTTTTTCGTCTACATAGCGCACAAGCTTCTCGGACAAATACTTATAGAAAATAAAGCCAAGAATATAATTCTTATACTCATCGGCATTCATCTTGCCCCGTAGCACATTCGCTACAGCCCACAATTGTTTTTCCAGTAATCGTTTTTGTTCGTCAGACATATTATTTGGTGCTTGCTCGTTTGAGAAAGGCGTCGAACTCTGCCTTGTCTATTCTAAACTCTTTACCTATTTTATATGCCTTTATCTTCCCAGCTTTGATGTAGCGGTAAATGGTCATAATATTTACGCCCAGCTTCTCCGCTAGATCCTGCGCTGTATAAAATTCTTTCCCAGACATAGATAAAGTATACTTTACAATTCTTTACATAGCAAACACAGAACTACCAACCTGTGCATACAGGTCTTCTATCTAGTTTGCCGTTATTTTGCCACTTTCTATTCAGCCTTTTGGTAGACGTTCTTACCATCAAAGATAATCTGCTCTACCTTCCAAGCACCCATGTCGTCGACATCTCCACCAGTGAAGATCATGATCGTACTCCAGTTGGATCGGATCATCGCACCGTAGCTGTTTTGACTATCAACGCATGACACCACCTTCCATCGGTTATCACCAAGATCAGTTGCCGTACCTGAGCAGAAATCTGCCGTTGAAGGAGATTTAAGCATTTTCTCAATGTAGAACTTTGAGAACGATCTAGCCGATAGCTCATAACTATATGCTGACGGCGGCTCTGGTACCCGAGGACTCGATGGAACTATGGCTGCCGTGAAGATACTGGTAAAAATTCCTATGCCAAATAGTACGAGTACCACTTTTATTATTGGCGACATAGGTTGTGGCAATTTGCTGCCGCAATGCGAACACTTCTTAGCCTTAAGGTCTACTTCGGCCAAGCACTGGGGACATTTCTTCGTTGGGTTTTTGTCCATAACAATAAAGCTAGCTGATAAGGCTAGCGTAAGGGGGTGCGTAGAAACACTGAACCCCACGCTAGCTAGGCCTTGCGGCCACACACCAGTTTCCCGATGTGACCCAACGAAGAGTCGCTGAACGTGGGGTTCAGTATCTTCGTTGGGATTTCCCGACCATATCCTCCGAAAATCGTAGGGGTTAGGTCGCTG
>CAZUID010000036.1:0-6088 GCA_964620985.1 uncultured Candidatus Saccharibacteria bacterium
AAAAAAGTGAGATATTGCAAGACTCACCCTGTATAATTTTTTATGGCAAAAACATCAGTAGTAGCAAGAAGTAAAAAAACACCAAAGTTTAGCACTCGACAGAAAAATCGATGTTTTCGCTGTGGCCGAGGAAACGGCTTTATGCGCGATTTCAGTATTTGCCGTATTTGTTTTAGAGAATTAGCTAACGAAGGAATGCTTCCAGGAGTACGCAAGTCTTCTTGGTAATAATAAATAAAATCACATGGATCCAATTTCAAACATGATAATAATGCTAAAGAACGCAGGCCTTGCAGGTAAGGAGTCTGTTGTTTTGCCTTATTCAAAAATGAAAAATGCAGTAGCAGAGTGTCTTAAGAAAGAGGGCTACGTAAATAAAATCTCAAAGAAAGTAAGATTAAATCATCCAGTGCTTGAGATAGAGCTTTCTTACGTTGACAAGAAGCCTCGCATATCTGATGTTCAAAGAATTTCCAAGCAGTCTCGTCGAGTATACTTTGGAATCAAGGAAATTCATCCAGTACGAAACGGCGGAGGTTTATTAGTGCTTTCTACTCCGAAGGGGATACTTTCTGGTAAGGAAGCAAGAAAAGAAAATGTCGGCGGAGAAGCATTGTTCCAAATTTTTTAAATTTTATGTCAAGAATAGGAAAACAAGAAATTCAAATACCTAAGGGAGTCACAGTCACACGAGATGGGGCTACTGTTAAAGTAGCTGGCCCTAAGGGTACTTTGGTTAAAGATTTTCGTCCAGAAGTCGAAATAAAGATAGGGGAAGGAACAATAACTCTTAGTATCGGCCGTAACGACAAGTTCTTGAAATCTCTTTGGGGAACTTACGCTTCTCACCTTAAGAACATGATTGCCGGCGTAGAAACTCCTTATCAGAAGAAGCTTATCCTAGAAGGAGTTGGATTTAAGTCTGAAGTTAAAGGCAAGGAAATGGTTCTTGCGTTAGGCTTCTCTCACCCTGTTGTCGTATCTATTCCTGAGGGCATAACTGTTACTGCAGAAAAGAACAATATCACTGTTACCGGAATTGATAAAGAATTAGTCGGTAGCTTTGCAGCTGCAGTGCGTGCGCTTAAGAAGCCTGAGCCTTACAAGGGTAAGGGTATGCGTTACCACGATGAGGTTATCCGCAGGAAGCAAGGCAAGAAGACAGTTTAATAAGAATTAAAACGTACCATGCAAAACAAACAGGACAAAAGAATAAGATTAAAGAAGAAAATCCGAGCAAGGATTTCTGGTACTTCTGCACGCCCTCGACTTTCAGTATTTCGTTCTAATAAATTCATTTATGCACAGGTGATCGATGATGCAAGTGGCAAGACTCTAGTAGAAGCTAGTGATATCAAGGCTACCAAGGGTACCAAGACTGAACGCGCAAAGGAAGTAGGTAAAATGATCAGTGAGAAGTGCAAAGGCATCAAAATCAATGAAGTTGTTTTTGATCGAAATGGATTCAAATATACTGGACGTATAAAATTAGTAGCGGATGAGGCTAGGTCTGGTGGACTAAAATTCTAATAAATATATGGAAAAGACTAACGAAAAAAAGCATACCGGTCGCCGAGGTCCTGCACAAAGCAGACCAAAGCCAGAGTTTGATCAGAAGATCATTAGTATTCGTCGTGTTACTCGTGTGGTAGCAGGAGGACGAAGATTCTCTTTCAGTGTTGCTCTAGTAGCAGGAGATAATAAAGGTGCTATTGGTCTTGGCCTTGGTAAGGCAGGGGATACAGCGCTTGCTATAAACAAAGCTCTTCGCAATGCAAAGAAGAACATGATCAAACTTAATTTAAATAAATCTCTTTCTATCCCACACGAAGTTAGAGCAAAGTTCGGTAGTGCTCAGGTTGCTATATTCCCAAATCGTGGACGAGGACTTGTGGCTGGTTCTGTTATGCGTGATATCATCAAGCTTTCAGGAGTGAAAGACGTAACTGGTAAAATACTTTCTGGTAGTAAGAACAAGTTGAACAATGCTAAGGCTGTTATGGGAGCGCTTTCACAAGTAGCTTCTAAGTACTCCAAGCCTATTCCTGAGACAATGGTGCAGTTGGGTAAAGAGGTTCCAAAAGAGGAGAAACATAGTTAAATAATTTTATGCAGATACATAACCTTAAAAGAATTCATAAGAACAAAAAAGACCGTATCGTAGGACGCGGTGGTAAACACGCCAAGACTTCAGGTCGCGGAGGCAAGGGTCAGACAGCTCGTGCTGGTAACAAGCGCCGACCTGAGCTTCGTGATATCATAAAGAAGTTGCCTAAGAACCGCGGATACCAGTTCAAGTCTATCAACAAAATGTTGATACTAACTAAGGACAAATTGGTAAATGCAGGGGATAAGCGTGAGTCTTTCTCTGCTATGAGGAAGAGACTAGGCTTGAAAGGACGCAAGATAAGGATTAAATAAAAAGCATGCAAAATTTCTGGAATAAAATTAAATTGGTATGGACGGACAGATCTCTCCGCCGTAAGGTTTTGTTCGTATTTTTTGCGTTAGTTGTTTTTAGACTTTTATCCAATATTCCAATACCTGGTATCGACACCGTCCAACTTTCTCGATTTCTTTCTAATAACCAATTCTTTGGAATTTTAAATATATTCTCTGGAGGCGGTCTTTCTAATCTTTCGATAATAATGTTGGGCGTTGGTCCATATATAACAAGCTCTATTATAATGCAGCTTTTGACTATCATGGTGCCGGCCTTGAAGCGAATTTACCACGAAGAAGGTGAGGCAGGACGACGAAGATTTACTCAGTACTCTCGCTTAGCGACAGTACCTCTTGCTGCTATTCAAGGTTTCTCTCTTCTAGCGATTCTTGAGAATCAGGGCATCTTGGGAGAGCTTACAGCTTTTGACCGTATTACGAATCTTATTGTTGTAATCGCTGGTTCAATACTACTAATGTGGTTAGGTGAGCTTATCTCTGAGTTCGGTATAGGTAACGGAGTTTCGCTTCTAATCTTTGCTGGTATCGTTTCTCGTATACCTTCCGAGGTCTCTCAGTTGGTATTTACCTTCGATGTTTCCCAGCTTCCACTTTATATTATGTTCGTAGTCGTGGGAGTATTGATAATCGCTGGTGTGGTTATTGTGACTGAAGCAGAACGTCCTATCCCTGTAACTTATGCTAAGCGTGTCAGAGGTCTTAAAGTATATGGCGGTGGATCTACTTACTTACCATTACGTGTTAACCAGGCTGGAGTGATCCCTATAATCTTTGCACTATCTATCCTGCTTTTCCCTCAGATGATCGGAGCATTTCTTTCTAGATTTAGTGGACCAATAGCCACTAAGGTTTCTGGAGTATTGCTCTCTTTCTCTCAAACTTCAGTGCTTTATGCAGTATTGTATTTCTTCTTGGTATTCCTATTTACTTACTTCTATACTGCAGTAACTTTTGACCCTGAAGCATTGTCTACCAATCTACAGAAAAATGGTGCATTTATCCCAGGTATTCGCCCAGGTGCTTCTACTGCAGAATATATTTCCAAAGTTCTAAGTCGTATTACTCTACTAGGTGCAACATTCCTTGGATTTATCGCAGTCCTTCCTCTTATCATGCGAGCGCTTACCAACATCTCAGCGCTTGCGCTTGGTGGTACGGCGCTCCTCATCGTTGTCTCAGTTGTTCTAGACCTCATCAAGAAAGTTGATGCTCAGGTTTCAATGAGAGAATACTAGTCTCTTACTTAGAGATCCACTCTTTATAGTGCTTTACGATAATTTCAGCAACTTCTGCTAGATTGTTTTTATCTGTATCTATTACTAGATCAAAGTTATTTTCATCTGTATGGTTTTCAATGCCGTAGAGTTCTTTGTATCTTTTTCTTTCACTTTGAAGACGTTCAGTAATTTTCTGGTATACCTCTTGTGCGCTTCCCGCATGCTCGCTGTCCATTCGAAGTTTGTTTTTCTTTAAGTTTTCCCAAATCCTTTCTTTTGCAATTTCGGCTGGCAGATCAAGATATACTTTAAATGATTCTGGGATCCAATGAAATGCTAGACGTGAATCAACTATTATTTTTTCATTATCTCCAGCTTTTTTTACTTCTGCGTCTATTTTGCCATCAATTTTACCATCATCCTGCTCGGCTAGTTGGCCCAGTTCATTTAGAGAAACGCCCATTTCTAAGGCGATTTTGCGCATAAAGTCTCCAGATGAAAAGCGCTTAAATCCAAGCTTCTCTGCTACTAGGTCAGAAGTGCTAGATTTTCCACTTCCAGGCTTGCCGGCGATAGTTATAATTTCCTTTTTCATTACCTATATAATACAAGTTAAACCTTGATTTTTCAAGTTAAATTAGGTATTCTCTAGTTATGCAAGCTCAAACTTTCGTATTTTTTGGAATAGTGGGTTCTGGTAAAGGAACTCAGGTAAATCTCCTTATGGACCTTTTAAAAGCCAAGGATGGCAAAGAGATAGTCTATGCATACCCTGGCGCAGAATTTAGGAACTTAATTGAGTCAGAAAGTTATACTGGTTCTCTCGTTAGAGATTCCTTACACCGTGGAGAACTCCAGCCTAACTTCTTGACTAACTCTATATTTGCAAATATCCTTATGACTTCATTAACAAATGAGAAGCATTTGATTGCTGATGGTTATCCTCGGACTTTAGTTCAATCAGAGAACTTCGAAGCCATGATGAAGTTCTACAATCGCGAAAATGTAAAAATTATCTACATTGAGTTGAGCAAAGAAGAAGCAATGACTCGCAACCTCAAGAGGGGACGCAAGGATGATACTGAAGAAGGTCTGGCTCGCAGGTTCGCCGAGTACGAAAACAATGTTATTCCTGCGATGAATTATTTCAAAGGGCAGCCAAATTATGAGCTCTATACAATAAATGGTGAGCAGTCGATAGAAGACGTGCACAAGGATATAGTTAAGGCACTAGGAATATAATATGAAAGACGAGATTATTGTAATATCGTTAGGTGGTTCGCTCATCGTTCCTGATGAAGTCGATGTTGCGTTTTTGAACGATTTTAAGAAATTAATTTCTTCTCAAATATCTCTGGGTAAAAAATTTGTAATTATTACCGGAGGCGGAAAGGTCTGCCGAAGGTATCAAGATGCTGCTAAGCAAGTTGTTGAACCCTCCCATGAAGATTTGGATTGGATCGGTATTGCATCTCTTAAACTAAATGCAGAATTAGTGCGTGTAGTCTTCGGCAATCTCGCGAATAAAGAAGTAGTGGCTAATCTAGGCGAGAGCTTTGCCTTCGAGAATTCTGTAGTTGTCGGCTCGGCTTATAAGCCAGGACATAGTACAGACTGGGATGCGGTCTTAGCTGCAAAAAGTGTTGGCGCAAAGAAAGTTATTAATCTTTCAAACATAGATTATGTGTATGATTCTGATCCAAAAAAGAATCCTGACGCTAAGAAGATAGAGCAAATTTCTTGGGCGGACTACCGCGCACTTATCCCTGCCGAATGGAACCCAGGATTAAATTCGCCTTTTGATCCGATTGCTTCTAAGGTGGCACAAGAAGAGGGAATTGAAGTTGCTATTATGAACGGTAAGCCTATTGATAACTTGGCTAAATATTTAAGTGGTGAGAAGTTTGCGGGTACAGCTATTTCTTAATCATGGCAATCATTATAAAAACAAAAGAAGAAATAGAAATTTTACGTGAAGGTGGTAAGCGTCTAGCTACAGTGCTTCACAAAGTAAAGGAGAAAGTTGCTCCGGGTGTTTCGACGCACGAATTAGATCAATACGCGTTAAAACTAATCAAGGACATGGGGGATTCTCCTGCATTTCTGAATTATCGTCCGGCGGGAGCGAGGACTCCTTTCCCCGCGAGTCTGTGTGTGTCGGTGAACGACGAGGTGGTACACGGCATTCCGAGCCCTAATAGAATTCTCGAAGAAGGGGATATTGTTGCAATAGATCTAGGTCTAAAACACAAAGGCATGTTTACGGACATGGCGATGACGGTGCCTGTGGGGAAAGTTTCGTCTGCATCTTTGAAATTAATTGAGACTACAGAGAAAGCTCTCGAGATAGGCATCAACGCTGCTCATGGTGGAGATCGAGTGGGAGATATTGGTTATGCGATAGAGCA
>CAZUID010000037.1:0-5912 GCA_964620985.1 uncultured Candidatus Saccharibacteria bacterium
CGAATCTCAACCACGGTACTCTTCTCATTCTGCCACTTTAGCTCTAACTCTTTAGTCTTCTCTGTTAGGTTGCCTATTTCTTTATCTATATCTTTAATTCTATCTTTGATTTCTTTTACCTTTGTCTTGTGCGCTTCTCTGCCTGATATTTCTTTTTTAAGAGCCTCCTTCTCGATTTCGAAACGCATAATCTTGCGATGCGCATCTTCAAGCACTGCTGGTTTATTCTCAAGCATTATCTTAAGCGAAGACGAAGCTTCATCAATCAAATCCACAGCCTTGTCTGGAAGGAATCTGTTTGTAATGTATTGAGAAGACAAATTTACTGCAGTAATAATTGCATCATCAGTTATACGTACTCCGTGAAAGAGTTCGTATTTTTCTTTGAGCCCTCGAAGTATCGCGATAGCATCCTCTATACTTGGTTCGTCGATATACACCGGCTGAAAGCGTCGAGCGAGCGCTGGATCTTTCTCAATATGTTTCTGATATTCACGCAAGGTTGTCGCACCTATCGCACGAAGCTCTCCTCGAGCGAGTGCTGGCTTGAGCATATTTGAAGCATCCATTGTGCCTTCAGCTCCTCCTGCACCTACAATAGTATGTATCTCGTCGATAAACATTATTATCTTACCGTCAGAGCGTTCTATTTCTTTCATTATACCTTTTAGTCGCTCTTCGAATTCTCCACGATATTTTGTTCCGGCAATCAGTGAACCCAAATCCAAAGAAACTAATTCTTTCTCTTTTAAAGATTCAGGCACGTTGTTCTTTATTATCATTTGCGCTAGACCTTCCACTACTGCAGTCTTACCTGTGCCAGCCTCTCCTATTAGAATAGGATTATTTTTAGTTCTACGTGAAAGAATCTGCATTATGCGCATGATTTCATTATCGCGACCGATAACTGGGTCCAGCTTGTCTTCTTTGGCAAGCTTGGTGAGATTGCGAGTATATTTAACAAGCATACGGAATTTCTTAGGCTCACCCATGTCGGTGATGTTCTGACTACGAAGCTCTTCAAGGATTTTCAGTACTTGATCTTTGTTGATCCTGAAACGAGCCAATGTCTCGCGAGCTTCACTTACAACTTCAAGAATCGCAATAAACAAATGCTCTGTAGAAACAAAGTCATCCTTTAGATATTCTGCTAGCTTCACAGAGTGTTCAATGGCTTGCGCTAAGTCAGGATTAAGATATATCTGATACGAAGGCGACAGAGTACTATGCGCATCTGGTGCTTCAATGGATTCAAGAACTGAGTCAGTAAGGAGTACGGTATCTATTTCTAATTTTTCTAAAATAGAATTCACCATGCTTTCCTCTTGAATCAGCAAACTAGCAAGCAGGTGCAGAGAAGAAACATGGTTCTGTCCACGCTCGATAGCAAGCTCATGGGCTTTTTTAATCGCTTCTTTGGCTTTGGTTGTAAATTTATTTAGTGGTGGCATATATAATATTTTATTTAACTTACAAAGATTCTACAACTGGCTTTAGAGATGCCAAGATTGTGTCTACTGACACGAATGACTGTAAATCATTGAATACTGCCATACCGAGCACACTACCGTCTATATTTAATACCATACCGCCAGCGTTCACTTTAGTTACAGCGATATTCATATCACTACTACCATTAAAGATGAATGAAGAGATTACGTCCCCGAAAACTATAACCTTCTGCCCTATCTTCATTTTAGATATATCGCCAAATGTAGGAAGCGCGATAGATAATTTACTTTTTCCATCTAATGGCTCACCGATCTTCATGAAAGAAAAACTATCTTTCTCGTTAGTACTTAGAAATTCTGCTTTGAATTTACCACTAGCGTTTTTGACAAAGTAAGTTCCCTTACCTGCTACAAACATTTTATCTGCAACAACAATACCCTTGTCAGAAACTACAATGCCTCGCCCTGCACTAACTTCTATATCCTTGCCATCAACATCGGTCACTTCCTTGGTAATAGAGACCACAGCAGGCTGACTTTTCTCGATAGCATCAACTATTAAGTCTTCTTCTTTTATTATTACAGTTTGAGTCTTGCCTTCCACGGGAACAATCTTTTCTACAGTTTGCTGAACAATACGATTGATAGGCACAGTCACAGAAGACGGCGCTTGTTGCATAAGCGTTACAGTAGTTATGCCTGTGGCAATAGAGGTTACGAAGCTCAGGAGAAGAGCTAATAATATCAACTGAACTTTGTTTAGATCTTTAATATCCATATACGTAGATACTAACAAATTTCACATGAAAAATCAAAAATTCAAATGCAGGTATTTCTACGTCTTTTATTTATACCAATGACTCAACTTCTGCAATATTTGAGCTAAAGATTTAAGAGTATAGTCAATCTCTTTCTTGTTAGTATTTCTGCCCAAAGAAAAACGAAGTGAACCATCTTCTTCTTTCGTATCAGGATTAATCGCTTTGATTACATGTGATGCCTTGCCATCACCGGACTTACAAGCACTCTTAGTAGAAGCCATGACACCACGCGCAGAAAGTTCTATCACTAGAAGGTCACTAGGGATTTGGGGAATTGTGATATTTATATTATTCGGTAGACGATTTAGAACATCACCATTGATTAAAACTACTGGAAAATTCTTTTTCAACTTAGCCAGAAAATAATTTCTCAATGACGTTAAACGTTTATTATCTTTATTTTTTATTTTTTCAACAACCTCAAGTGCTTTAGCAATTTCAACCGAGCCAAGTACATTCTCGGTGCCAGGCCTTAACCCCATTTCTTGACTGCCTCCAAACATTATAGGAGCTATAGGGGTATTACTCTTTATATACAAAACCCCCATGCCCTTGGGGCCATAAATTTTCGCTCCATTAAAAGCCAGCAAATCAACGCCCAAAGCTGGAATTCTCACTGGTAAGTAATTAATGGCTTGAGTAGCATCGGTATGAAAATATACGGTCGTAGAATTTATTTTATTAAAGTGCCGGATTTCTTTGGCTATCTCTGGTATCGGCTGAATTGTACCTATTTCATTGTTAGCATACATTACTGAAACCAAAATAGTATTTTGCTTTAGTGCCTTTTTTATTTTACGTGGATCTACTATGCCGTTGGTCTCTACTTCCACATAGGTAACTTCTGCTTTCCTCATTACCTCCAAATGTTTACAAACTTCCAAAACAGACGCATGCTCAATATTTGTAGTTACTATGTGAGGCAAAGTTGCGTGGGGTAATTTCGCAAGCAATCCTAAAATAGCCAAGTTATTGGCTTCGGTAGCACCACTAGTAAAAATAATTTCACTCGAACGAACATCTAAAATATGAGCGATAGTTGCCCTAGCATCTTCTAGTTTTTTCTTCTCCTTAATCCCTAATTCGTGAATAGCACTAGGGTTGGCAGAGCTCGAACTAGCACTCGATGCGTGGTCGAGGTATATTTTAGCCTTTGTTTTGCTTGTTTTGTTGTTTGATTTTGGCACGAAAGTAGTATATATTGAAAAGGCATGAATATAAAGCTCGACAATATGCTTTTCTTGGTTTTTTTTGTTTTAGTCGCTATCGCCCTTATAGCTAATGCCTTTTGGGTATTTACCACAGAAAAGAGATTGAAAAGGTTTTTTATTGGTAAAAAAGCGAAAGACCTAGAAGACACCATCCTAGCTCTCCAAGATCAAATTAAAGAACTAGAGTCTGCTAAAGAAAAAACAGAACGAGAGCTTGTAGTAATCAATCAAAAGTTGCGCAAAAGCGTACGCGGTCTTGAAACTATCAGATTTAATCCTTTTGCAGATCAAGGTAGTAATCAGAGCTTCGCTGTTGGAATGCTAAACGAAGAAGGAGATGGCGTGATACTTTCCAGTCTTTATGCAAGAGACCGAATGAGTGTTTTCGCTAAACCGATAAAGAGTGGCAAATCCGAATACGAGCTAACCAACGAAGAGCGAGATGTTTTAAGCAAGGCAGAAATAAAATAAGGCTTATGCAAGTCGTTGTTTCTAAAAAATATAAATATGAAAAACAAAGCACACAATTCAACAAAACAATCGACTGCAGCTGTTGGCGCACGACCTCCTGTAGTAGTGGTAATGGGTCATATCGACCATGGTAAATCAACTCTTCTTGATTACATAAGAAAGACAAACGTCGTAGACGATGAAGCTGGAGGCATAACTCAGTCTATTTCTGCATATGAAGTCCTGCATAAAGACGAAAATGGTGATCAAAAGAAAATAACCTTCCTCGATACTCCAGGTCATGAAGCATTTTCACAAATGCGTGAACGCGGAATTCAAGTAGCTGACATAGCGATACTTATAGTTTCTGCTGAAGACGGTGTAAAACCCCAAACCATTGAAGCCTGGAAGGCTGGGGTTGTAAGTAAAATACCCTGCATTGTGGCAATTAATAAAATAGACAAGCCTGGTGCAGATATTGAAAAAACAAAAATAGCTTTAGCCGAAAATGAAATTTATCTAGAAAATTTCGGAGGCAAGGTTCCATTTGCCCTAATTTCTGCGAAAACCGGAGAAGGCATAGATGAATTGTTATCTCTAATATTAATTCTTGCAGAAGTAGAAAACTTTACAGCTAATGCTGATTTAAGTGCGGAAGGATTTGTAATAGAAGCCAATCTCGATCCCAAGCGTGGCATCGAGGCAGTACTACTCATCAAAAACGGCACACTCAAGAAAGGCATGACCGTAGTGGTAGACAACTGCATGTGCTCAACTCGCATGATAGAGAACTTTAAAGGAGCAAAAATAGATGAAGCGACTTTCTCCTCCCCTGTCAGGCTTACTGGTTTCGATAAAATTCCTAGAGTGGGCGCAGAATTTAAATCTTTCGAAAGCAAACAAGAAGCTGTCGCCCATATCAGTAGCCAAAAAAATAATACTCAACAAAATTCAAAGACAACAGATGGAAGTGTCAGTACTAAGAAAGTTATCCCTGTAGTACTTAAAGCTGATGTTTTAGGTATGATCGAAGCCCTAGAGAAAGAAATAAAAAAAATAAATAGCGAAAGCGCAGAATTCAAGATCGTACAAAAAGGCGTGGGACCAATATCTGAAACAGACTTAAAGGCTGTAATTGGAGATGGAGACGCAATAGTTATAGGATTTAACGTAAAAGCTGACAAAAACGCTGCAGAACTAGCTATAAAGAGAAACATCACCATCTCTCACTTTGACATTATTTACAAAATGGCTGAATGGCTCGCAGAAGAAATGGAGACACGTCGTCCTAAGATAGAAACCACCGAGACCACTGGCCAAGCAAAAATACTGAAAACTTTCAGTCGCACAAAAGAACGCCAAATCATAGGAGGTAAAGTCACTCAAGGACGCATTGCCCTATCGGGTATCGTTAAGATAATTCGTAGAGAATTCGAAATCGGCCGTGGTAAGATAGTAAACCTAGAAAAAGGTAAGGCTAAAGTCAGCGAAGTCGAAGAAGGTGCAGAATTCGGCATGATGCTTGAGTCTAAGCTTGAAGTCGCCCCAGGAGATATCATCGAGTCTTTCTCAATAGTCCAAAAATAAAATGTCAGAAAGAAACGAAAAATTTGCCCATTTAATACAAAAAATAGGAGCTCAGTTCCTAGGGAAAGTTAATAATCAAACTTCGTTGATTACTGTTACTTCTGTAACTACTTCTCCAGACCTAAGAAGAGCTACCATATTTATCACCGTTTTACCTGAAAGTAAGGAAAAAGCTGCACTTGATTTCGCAAAGAGGAGAAGAGCAGAACTCCGAGAAGTGCTCAAGAAAAATATGAAAACTAAAGTTATCCCTTTTATAGAAATAGAAATAGACAAAGGGGAAAAACACAGACAGAAGATAGACGAACTACTTAGAGAAGCCAAGTAATTTCTAAAGGAGGCCTGGGGCGGAATCGAACCGCCGTATATTCCTTTTGCAGAGGAATGCCTTA
>CAZUID010000038.1:0-5859 GCA_964620985.1 uncultured Candidatus Saccharibacteria bacterium
ACTGGCACAGGAGGAAGTGTAAGTAAGTCTGCAACTGTTACTGTGACGACAACTCTCCCTACTGTTTCACTATCTGCTTCTCCCGCATCTATAAACATAGGCTCTTCCTCAACTCTAACTTGGTCTTCTACTAACGCTACCTCTTGTACTGCAAGTGGGGATTGGTCTGGCAGTAAAGCGACATCAGGCACATTGTCTGTGTCTCCAACCGCTGATGCGACATATACTCTAGACTGTACTGGCGCAGGTGGTTCTGCTTCTAAGTCAGCTAGTGTCTCGGTATTAATTCCCCCAACTTTAACCTTAACTACTTCTCCTGCTTCTGTACTTAAAGGCTCTTCCTCAACCCTAACTTGGTCTTCTACCAACGCAACATCTTGTACAGCAAGTGGTGCATGGTCAGGAACCCAAGCAACTTCTGGAACTTCTACAGTTAGCCCAACTGCAACAGCAACTTATACATTAAACTGTACTGGCACAGGAGGAAGTGTAAGTAAGTCTGCAACTGTTACTGTGACGACAACTACAGCGGCTACTGTGAATTTGTCAGCAAGCCCAATGTCAATAAGTGCTGGACAGTCTTCTACTTTGAACTGGTCATCAGCAAATGTTTCATCTTGTGTGGCTTCGAAGGGTTGGACTGGAGCACAGGCAAACTCAGGCACGTTAATTGTTACACCCGCATCAACTACTACTTATACTCTGACTTGCACTGACACTACAGGTAATGCTATTGCCAAGAGTGTGACCATAGGTATCATCCCAACTGCTGGACCTATAACTTTACCGACTCTACCTCTAATTTTCCAAGTTCCGATGCCTACACAGACAGGCAAGGTTTGGACAGTTGCGGCAGGGGACTCTACTGGTTTTCAAACTGCACTTAACCAGGCTCAACTAGGAGATACCATAGAACTACAAGCAGGTTCGACCTATACTGGTAACTTTACTTTCCCTAAGAAAAATTCCGGAAGTGGCTGGATAGTGGTTAGGTCTAGTAAGCACGCAAGTCTTCCAGCTTTGGGTGTTCGCGTAGCTCCATCTGATGCTAGCAACATGGCGCAGTTAGTTTCTCCTAATGTTCAGTCTACTGTAATCTTTGCCCCAGGCTCCCATCACTATAGATTAATTGGTCTTGAAGTTACGGAAGCAATATCAACAAAATATATCCAGACTGCAATAGTTGCTATATATCCTGCTTCAGGTAATGTGGCTGATTTGCCAAACAACATTACTCTTGATCGTATGTACATACACTCTCAACCAACTACTGGAGTTCAGCGCTGTGTGCATGCTGACGGTTCTTATGTGGCGATCATTGATAGCTACCTTGGAGAATGTCATGCGAAAGGTTTCGACAGCCAGGCTATCGCAGCATGGAACACCAACGGTCCTATAAAGATAGTAAACAACATGTTGGAAGGTGCTGGTGAAAATGTGATGTTTGGTGGTGCTGATCCACTTATCCAAGGTGCGAATCCTTCTGATATTGAAGTAAGGGGTAATTATATTTACACGCCGGTGGCTTGGAAGGGGACACTAAACGGAGGTACTGGAACTTCATTGTGGACAAAAAAGAATTTATTTGAATTAAAAACAGGCAAGAGAATTCTTGTTGAGGGTAATGTGCTTGACGGATCTTGGGGAGATGCACAGGTTGGTCACGCTTTTGTTATAAAGTCAGCTAATCAGGGAGGTAAGTGTACTTGGTGTCAAACTACCGACTTAACTGTACGTTACAATATTATTCGCAATGTTGGTGGCACTGGAGGGGTGTCTGCGACTTCTGGGCAAAACAATGGACATGTTTTAGGAGGCCCAACTTCCCGAGTTTTGTTCGAACACAATTATTTTGAGAATATCAACGTGGGTCCTTATACCGGAGTGGCTAGATTGATAGAGCTTTACAATAATCCTCCTGATGTAACTTATCGCAATAATACTTGGAATAATAGCTCAGGGGGTACCATACAGCATTATATTTCTGCTGGAAGTGCTCCGACTGCAACCAACTTTACCTACATGGACAACATCGCTCCATTTGGCACGTACGGAGTAGTGCCAGGATACACTGAAGCGGGATTGGCTGCTGCTGTGCGTGGCACATTTAACTATTCAGGTAACGTGGTGTATGGCAAGGCAACCGGGTATTCTTCTGTAAAATATCCAAAGACCCAACTTGCTCCAGACTATGCAACTGCTTTAACTGTGGGTAAGGGTGCTAATATGTCACTAGTACAATCTGCAACAGCTAAGTCTATATTAGGTAAATAAGTTAAATAAGCTAAGTTAATTCAAAAACCGCCCTTGTGGGCGGTTTTTGAATATAAATGCGGAGCCGGAGGGATTCGAACCCTCGAGGAGGATATAAAGCCCCCTACCTCTTTAGCAAAGAGGTACGTTAGACCACTCTGACACGGCTCCGTTTCACTTAATCACTTTAGCATATTTCCTATCTTTTGCTATATGCTTTTTGTATTTTTCTGCTATACTCTCTCTAGTTTTAGCAAACAGGTAAGGACAGATGGGTGAGTGGTTTAAACCAGCGGTTTACTAAACCGCCGTCCCCTTAAAAGGACCGTGAGTTCGAATCTCACTCTGTCCGCACGTGATGTGTTTGATGGCTTTTAAAATCGTGCTAAAATAGGCTTGTATAATTTGGTTTTTTTATTATTTAATTTTTACGAAAATGTTAAAAGAATTTAAGCAATTTTTACTAAGAGGCAACGTTGTTGATTTAGCGGTTGGTGTCGTAGTTGGTGCGGCTTTCGGTACTATTGTTACAGCTCTAGTGGCGGATATATTAACCCCACTTATTGCAGCTATCGCAAAAGTTCCTGATTTTAGTGGTTTAGTCTTTACTCTTAATGGTAGCAAGTTTATGTTGGGGCACTTTATTAATGCCCTTATTTCATTTATTCTTGTTGCAGGCGCAGTCTTTTTCTTTGTTGTTAAACCTATGAACATGCTTATTGCGAAATCTCGCAAAGAGCCTCCTGCTGACCCAACGACCAAGAAGTGCAAAGAGTGTTTAAGTGAAATTCCACTTGAAGCAAAGCGATGTTCGCACTGCACCCAGGTAGTAGCATAATAAGTTAGTGTAAATTTTAATGACCCTAGCAGACAAGATTAAACAAAAAATTTGGCGTTTTATTTATGGATTTTTCTCACCACTCCAGCAATTTCTTTTGCGTTTGGGGATAATTCGTCATGGAGAAGACCGATCTAATTTTCACATTGGTTGGCTGGCTCCCGGAAAGACGCTAGAGGATTTAAAATTGCACCTACATAGCCAGTGGGGATTCGGCAATCATTTCGTAGCCTGGCAGGACAAGGGGCAGGTGTTGGGTTGGCGCAAACTTACAGATTTCAAAGATCAGTACCATTTGAGAGTTTTTGAAGATGGAGAGATTCGTGGTCATTATGAATTCACTCCGGAAGCACATCCGATTGCCCACTTTAGGGAAAAAGGGGAAAAGAATACAAAAGAAGATTTCTTGAAATTTCTAGGTGATTTTGTGGTAGAAGAGAAACATGTCTCTAAGCTTGAGATGGACCCTGATGCGTATAATCCAGACTCTGAAATTACTGTTGATGCAAAGAAGTAATTTTCTCTATATATTCTATAACTTTTTCCCAGACTTTCTTGTCACCAAGCACTAAATGATGTCCTGCGTGTTCTACTCTTATATTTGCGAGTGCACCTTCTAAAAGACTACCAGCCTTGTGCCAAACTTGGTTGTCGTAAGAAGGCATTATCGAAACAATTTTTTTATTTACTTCACTGTGTTCGTCTAGGTATTTTATAATTTCACTTTCGGGTTTTAGTTCCGCGACTGCTTGATGGGGGAAGAAATTGCCGATGGAAGAACCATGGAAAGGAGTAGCTATGGCTATGACTCCAGAGACTCGACTGTCATGGTTTTCATGCAATAATACATATTTTCCTATTAGACCCCCTTTGCTGTGTGCAACAATCACAGCATTTTTTAGGTTATTTTTTTCGATTACTTCACGAACTAAGCTTGCTGAAGTTTTGATATCTTTTGTGTTGTCTCCAAGCTTAGGTACTATATAAACCGGATAGCCCATAAGTGACATATAGTTTGCAATAGGAATTAAAAAAGTCCAACGGCCAAATACACCCGGGATAATAACTATAGGTGTTTTCTTCTTTGGTGGGTAGCCCAAGAAGTTTTCTGGGGGGTTTTGAATTAAGTACATGATCGTTTCAATGTAAAGTAAGTAGGCGTAGTCCTTAATCCAGATTAATGTCTTTTTCATAGCTCGAATTATAGCAGATTATTAATGAGCAATGGTAAAGGCGATTATTTTCTTCGCCCCAGTCTCTCTGAGCACTTTCTTGGCTTCGTTTAGAGTGGCACCAGTAGTGACTACATCATCTATGAGTATTATATTTCTATCTTTTACTATTTCTCCATTTTTGACCACAAAAGAACCTATAATATTTTGCATTCGGTGTGCTCGATCTTCGATGTGAGCTTGATGTTTAGTTTCTTTGGGTTTTGTTAAAACATTTGTAAGTAGTGTGAAGTACTTCTCCTGGTCATTTTCTATTATAGATCTCGCGATTAACTCAGATTGATTGAATCCACGTTCCCTGTGTCTTCTGTTAGATAATGGTATCGGTATTATTATGGGTTCACTGAAATTTTCCATTACTGATAAATCTGATAGTTCTTCCATGATTCTATTATGTATAATTTCTGCAAAAATATCCGCTAATCTTCTGTTGCTTTTGTATTTTAAGCGCCATATAGCCTTTTTAACTGATTGGTTTCTGTAGTCATATATAGGGTATATCCACTCCATGGTCTGTCGTTCCGCCGGTGGTAATGCGAGTAAGCACTTGGCGCAGAAATCGCTAGTATTTTCACCACATACAATACAAGAGGTAGGGAAAATCCAATTTAAAATATTGGCTAGTATTTTCATAAATATGATATAATTAAGGTGTATTTTACCATAAACACCAATGAAAAATCCGTTCGCAAACATATTTTCAAAAATGACGCTTTTAGGGGGCCAAGACAATGGTAGTGTGGTTGGTGTTGATATCGGTTCTTCTACTATAAAAGTCATAGAAATAAAGAAAAAAGGAGGCAAAGCTGTACTCGAAACTTATGGTTCTATTTCCCTTGGTCCCTATGGTGGGGTGGAGGTTGGGCGTACAACCAACCTTCCTCCAGAAAAAATCTCAGAAGCCCTTAAAGAGGTTTTGAAACAGGCCGGCATAACTGGGAGTTCTGTGGCATTAGCTATACCAGTGCAAGCTAGTCTTATTTTCACCGTCGAGCTACCTGTGGCCGTTGCCGAGAAGGATATGCTGTCTGTTGTGTCCACAGAGGCTCGTAAATATATACCAGTTCCCATTACGGAAGTTTCTATAGATTATTTTCCTTTACCCAAAAAAGAGCCTTCTTATGAGGAATCTAACAATCCCAACACTCAGACAACCTCAGCCAAGACTGAGGTCTTAGTGATTGCACTTCAAAATGATGCATTAAAGAAATACAATACCGTTGTCGCTAGTTCTGCCTTGGTCGCGTCTTTTTTTGAGATAGAAATATTCTCTGCGGTTCGCGCGAATTTCGAACACGAGCTATCTTTGGTTCTACTTATGGACTTCGGTGCTTCTTATACCAAGCTTTCCTTGGTAGAGTTCGGCATGATTAAGAGTTACCATACTATTAATCGTGGAGGATCAGATATAACTGATTCCATTGCGAAGTCTCTGAGTATTTCTTTTACTCAGGCAGAAGAAATGAAGAAAGAATTCGGGATTTTAGATAATTCTAAGGATCCAAATTTGGCAAGTATAATAAAATTACACCTAGA
>CAZUID010000039.1:0-5737 GCA_964620985.1 uncultured Candidatus Saccharibacteria bacterium
CATGCCTTATCCACGCCGCCAGCGTTCATCCTGAGCTAGGATCAAACTCTAATTAAAAGTTTAGAACGAAACAAAACACAAAACAGCAATGTATTTGTATTTTTACTTTTAACCCTAGCTCTAAAAATTATTTAATCGAAACAAACTTGAGACTTGCGTCCTCCGACCTAAGTCGGAGGGTTCTCAATCTTACCCCGCACTCAGATCTTTCAGTTTGAGGCGGGGCTTATTAAATTTTCAAGATACAGTGAAACAAAAACGCCATACCCAAACGGATAGACGTGCTAGGGAGAAGTATATACGAAGCCGAGAACCAAGTCAAGCCACTAAAAATGCCCTATTTTATAGGGCATTTTTAGGCTATAAGCTATTTATTTCTTTTTAGCTTTCTTAGGCTTTTTTACGTCCTTTCGATAAGCATTATTTCCTTTTCCCATATTTTTATATTCTTTATTAATTAGGAAAGATGTTTAGAAACAAGCTTTGTCATTTCGAACATACTGACTGTAGCCTTACCTCCGAAGACCTTCTTAAGGTTTTCATCAGCATTGATGTTACGCTTGTTCTTTTGATCTTGTAGACCGTTCTTTTTAATGTAAACCCACAAAGCCTTAACAACCTCTGAGCGAGGCATAGGCCCCTTGCCTACTACTTCAGCAAGCTCGGCGCTTATATTCATAGGCTTCATAAATGCGGAAACTTTTTTGTCTGCCATATTTTTCTTTTACTTAAATTATTAACTATTAATCTATCCCTGGTATTATACCATATACTTATTTATTTCTCTAAGTCTAGTATCTCATCTATACGAATCTGAGACACAAAGTCGGGTACGTGTGAGACTAGTATCATCGCCCCTTCGTATTGGTCAAGTGCCTTAGCTATTATCGGTAAGTGTCTGAAATTAATGTGGTTAGTCGGCTCATCCAATATAAGTAGCCCTGGGCGTTGTAGCACCAAGGTAGCAAAAGCAACCAAACCCTTCTGCCCTTCTGAAAGATCCCGAATCTTGGTATGAATAATGTCACTAGTTATCAGAAAGTTCGCCGCCACACTACGCATATATTCTTCATCTATTTTACCGGTTACTTCTTTAAGGACTTTTGTAAGAGCAGTATGCACGGATTCGTCGAAGTTGAGAGTCGAAAAGTCCTGACGATAGTACCCTACCCGGACACCCTCCATTATTTTCGCCCCCTTTGCATGCCCTTTCGCCAGAGATTCTAGTAAGGTACTTTTACCTATACCATTCGGACCAGAAAGCAGTAAGTGCATTTTCTTTCTTAAATTTATCTTGGCTTTTTTGGCAACTATCTTGTGAGAATGCGGGTCCATAATATCCAGAGATGTGATACTTACTATATCTCCTAGAAGTTCTGGCTGGTTGGGAATTGTGAATTGTCTGATGGTCTTGTCTTCTTTGCGAACATCCACCATTTCTTCTTCTAGTTCTTCTGCTTTCTCACGCATACGACGAGCAACTAGACGAAGGCGTCCACCTTTGTAAGCAAATTCATTGGCCTGATCTTTCTTAGCCTGAATTTCTTTTGCGAGCTGGGCATTCTTCATATTCTCCTTCTCTACTCGCGCAGATATCTGCTCTACTACATTAAAATAGTTACCTACGTATTGCTCTACATGAAGAGTGTAAATATCTAAGTAAAACACTGCTTCCGTAAAAGCATTTAGAAATTCTGCATCGTGAGAAATCACTAAAACTGTTTTCTTGTAGTTCACCAAGAAATCAGTTAAGTGTGAAATCCCAGCTTTGTCTAGGTTGTTCGTTGGCTCATCTAAAAGCAGTATGTCGGGTTCTTGAATTAAAGCTGATGCGAGAAGTAATCTTGCCTGTTGACCTCCCGAAAAAGTGCGTATCACTCTGTCATGAACTTTCTGATGACCTTTCAAATTCACAACTTCCAAAACATCATCTATCTTTGGGTCAATATCGTAAACTTTCTTTTCAGAGACATTGGTTAGAGCCTTCTCGAAAAATTCTCTCACAGTTAAATCTAAATCTTCTCTTGGGATAACTTGTCTAGAAAGAGCGATAGTCGTGCGTGGAGAAATGTGTATCTGTCCGTCTTCGGGCTCACGCTCGCCGGTAATAAGCGAAAATATAGTACTTTTCCCTGCACCGTTCTGTCCCATGAGTGTTGCTTTCATGCCACGACGCACCGAAAGATCCACTTCTTCTAAGATTGGTTTGTTGTGCCCGTAGTTAAACGACACCTTATCAAATCTTATTATTGTTTCGGCTTGAGCCATACAGAGTCTTACTTTACATTACTTTTACAAAAATAGAAAGAAAAAATCTAATATTAATGCTATACTGCAATCCCATGACCGAATCAGAATACCCAATGCGCATAAACAAATACCTCGCTCTCAAGAAACATTCGACCCGTCGAGGTGCCGATGAGCTTATTAAAGATAAGAAGGTTTTTATCAATGGGCGCCTCGCTGTACTAGGAGACAAGGTAAGTGAAACCGACCAAGTCGACGTGCGCTTTAGGGGTAAGATGAAACCCTATAATTACGTAGCCTACAACAAGCCCAAGGGTGTAATAACCCACTCTGCGGAAGAAGGCGAAGAAGATATCAAGGGTGCACTGTCTCAAGATAGATCCATGAAAGGTTTATTCCCTGTTGGTCGCCTTGATAAAGACTCACATGGGCTAATAATTCTAACTGACGACGGACGCATCACCGAGAGGCTACTTGGACCTAAATATTTTCACGAGAAAGAATACTTAGTGAAGACTAAGACACCACTACGCGCAAACTTTAAAGAAAAAATGGAAGCCGGGGTAAAGATAGAAAACGAACAAACAGCTAAATGCAAAGTGCATATTATAAATGCACGAACTTTCAAAGTTACTCTAACTGAAGGCAAGAAACACCAAATCAGACGCATGTGCGTAGCACTCTTCACTGAAGTTGAAGATTTAAAAAGAATTCGTGTGATGAATATAGAACTTGGCAAGTTGGCCTCAGGTGCTTTTAGAAAAATCGAAGGAGAAGAATTGAAAAAGTTCCTTGAAGCTTTAGAGCTAGCATAGTTTGTTCTATGAAACTATCCTGTTATAATAATAGGATTATTAGGTTAGTAAAAAATTAAATAAAAATAATGAAAAAAATCATATTAGGTTTGTTTGCTTTTGCTTTGCTTGTAGCACCTGTCGCTTTCGCAGAACGTGGCAGTGAAAGTGCTAGAGTTAAAACCACTAAAACAGTCAACACTACTTGCGTAGGTACTGCTGTAGGAGTAAGAGAAGACGCAGTGATGACTGCATGGGGTAAGTTTGACGACGCAGTAACCGCTGTACTTACAGCTCGCAAAACTGCATTAGTAAGTGCATGGTCTCTCACAGATGCTTCTGCGCGAAGATCAGCTGTAAAAACTGCATGGGCGACAGCAAAGAAGGACCGAAAAACAGCAGCTAGTACATACAAAACAGAAAGAAAGGCAGCTTGGAGTGCATTCAAGACTGCAGTGAAAGCTTGTGGCGGAGGTAGCGATGCAAGCGAGGCGGAAGACGAGAAGGATTCTGGAACTTCTGTAGATCTATAGTTCAAAGATGTCTTAAATTAAAAAACCCCGATCTCTCGGGGTTTTTTAATTTCTATTCTTCAGATTTACCTAGGTCAGACATCTGGAGTGGGCTGACTACTTTCGGCGGATTCATATCGATAACCCCGAACTGGCTTTCATAATTCTCAATTTGTTTATTCATCCATACTGCTATACTTTTCATCTTCTGTGGTGTGGTGGCATAAGCATCTAAATTATTTCCTGAAGTTAACGCAAAGCCAAAGAAATCCTTACCGAAGGCACCGATAGCCCCATCGATAAATTTCTTCGGCAGTTGATTCATATTCACTTTCGTTGGATCTATCATTTTATTTTATAGTTAGGCTTTTAATCACTCCTTGTGCGTCTGTGGAATAAGTATAATTCCTCTTTTCTTGAACATGTCCATCTTCATACACAACTACTCCAGAATTATCATTGGTATTTATAGTAGCTGAAACATAATACCACTTACCTCCTAACACTGGCTTGGTTGGAGAAAGTTTGGCTAAATTTTCTTTCAAATATTCTTCAACATTTGACCTCTCAGTAAAGTCCGAACAAGCAACATCTGTAAGGTCTAAAGTGTAATTTATCTTTGCACCCTTTTTATAAACATACACACCATCTCCACGATCAACCATTTCTGCAAAGCCAATACTTGCAGTACCCTCACCAAAAATTATTTTCAATTCTTCTTGCACACTCATACCCTCGCCTTGTGAGTACCACCAAAGATTCGCAGTGCGCGCCATCATCATTTTATCTACTGCACCAACAGTACCCTTGATCTCCCCCACCTTACTATCTTTTTCTGCGGGCAGGAAATTTAATTCTCCGGTAACTTTCTCACCATCAAGAAGCATTCTTAGTGTATAACGATCATAGAAACCAGTTTCATTAGGTGTGCCAAATTTTGCAAAGCAAAGCTCAATGGGCTTAGTAACCCCCTCCAGATCCCCACCCTGCTCTCCTGGAATTTCTTCTGTAGGTACTGGTGTAGGTATTTCTTCTGTTTTAGGCTTCTTAGTAACTACCCAGAAAATTAAGCCGAAAAAGCAAATTAGTATCAATACGTACTTTAGAGTTTTCATACCCCCATTATACTACTTTAATGAGCAAGACACCCGGCTTCCTACTTCCATGGAAAATCCCTCCCGAAATGTCCCCAAGTGCAAGTATCTGCATATTTAACTTCTTTAAGTTTCAAATATTCTCGAATGCCTCGTGGACTCAGATCATATCCTGCCTGCGCAGGCAGGCCAGTAATTTCTTCCTCGACGCCATCTACTACAGCGACTGCCATCACAGGTAGAGACTTACCTATCGCATAAGCAAGTTTGGTAAATACTTCTTTCGCCCCACGTGCCTCTAGTAACTCCACCGCGATTCTGCGCGCCATGTATGCACCTGAACGATCTACCTTGGTATAATCTTTCCCTGAGAAAGAACCCCCACCTATCGGCACTTCAGGACCATAATTATCTATGACGAGCTTCCTACCTGACAGCCCAGTATCTGCGTCGAACCCGCCTTGATGCCACTCACCTGCAGGATTTATAAGATATTCCTTAGCAGGAATTATTTTCTGCACAAGCTTTAACAGCTCTTCGCTATTTGTGTTTTGGAAACTCGCAACGACGGTTTTCACTTCCCCATTCTCTACTGTCACCTGAGTCTTACCATCGTACGGATACACTTCATAGAGCTTCTGGCATAGATTCCTAGCAAGCACGTACTCTAAGGGTAGATGCTCCGGTGTTTCACTTGTTGCGTAGCCTTTCATTATGCCTTGGTCTCCCGCACCTCCGAGGTCCACCCCTTTGGCAATCTCAAAACTCTGAGCAACGATGTTTGAAATAACTTTATATTCAGGACCTACGATACTCCTAACTATTTTTTCGATATCGAGCACTCCGCTTGAAGTCACTTCGCCATTTATAGTAATTAAATTATGCCCACCCATGACTTCTATCGCAACTCTACTTTCAACATCTTCCGCCAGGTACGCATCTAAAATACTATCCGCGATAAAATCGCAGATCTTATCTGGATGCTTTGGACTTACAAATTCTGCTGTCTTGATCATAAATTTTTTTAAAATAAAAAATAATTTTCGTAGGGGTTTCGAGGCCGACGGGCCGAGACCTTCAGGATTTTAAA
>CAZUID010000040.1:0-5606 GCA_964620985.1 uncultured Candidatus Saccharibacteria bacterium
CCGCGCGTTTAAATGAATTTTCTGGTAAATGCAATTCTATTTTAGGATGTTCATTAGTCCTACTGATTATTTCTTGTGCGCCAGCGTAATGATTGTCGTAGACATGAGCATTAGAAATTGATTGAGTTAATACTCCAGGGCGTACCCCAAGTCTCTGCGCTATCATGCATTGAAGTAGTGCAAACCCCAGAACATCAAAAGGACAACCCAAGATCATATCTTCGGAGCGAAGAATGTTGTGCATGTTGAGTCTGCCACCAATTATGTTTAGTGTGTATGTGTAAGGGCAAGGGACATTCTTCTTGGGTGTGCCACCATAGCCGTCGTCTTTAGGGTCCCAGGTAACTATCACACCATGGCGTGAGCTTGGCTCCTTTTCCAATAATTCGATAGTCTTACCAAGCTGGTCTCTTCCGAAATGGTGTCGCCAGCGCCAGCCATACGCAGCTGCTATTGTGCCGTCTGACTCAGTGAATAGGTCCCACATTTTTGTAAATTTTCTTAAAAAAGTTGTGTCTTTCTCTCCTGTGATAAACCAGATTTGTTCAGCTATTGGAGACTTGAGTGGGTTCTTGCGTAGGGTGAGCACCGGGAAGCCATCTTTCTCTAGATCTAAAGCAAATGTTATTCCTGGTAGGGCTTTGGTTTTGTGTCCCGTGCGTTCATTGAGTTCCTCGATGCCTTCTTCCATTATCTGTTTTATTATCTTTTGGTAGATTGTGTCGAATGGGGTCATGTAGTAAAGTATACATAAATCAAAATATTATGGAAAGTTATAAATATAAACCCAAAATTGAAGCCCCGTATATTCCCGAAGGACGCTCTGTGTTGTATGTTGATATGTCGAATCCTTTCATGGTGGAGGCTAAAGAATACGCAAAACTGCATTCTTTAGACAAAGAAATGCCCAACACTAGTCTTATTGTCAAAGACGGTGTTGTTATCGGGCGTGGGGCAAATGGAAGCAAGTATCATGAGACACATGGATGTGAAAGAGTGAAACAGAAAATTCCAACAGGGGAGGGTTACGAGTTGTGTGAAGGTTGTCACCCTAAGAACCATGGAGAATCTAAAGCCATTAAAGATGTTGTTGGAAATGGGCAAAATTCTGAAGGTGCAGATTTGTACATGTGGGGTCACTGGTGGTGTTGTAAAAGTTGCTGGGACGCAATGATAAAAGCCGGAATTAGGGATGTGTATTTACTTGAGGGTAGTGAAGTGCTTTTTAATAAAAAAGATCCTAATAATATAATTGGGCATCAGTTAGACTAAGATGAAAAAGAAGCTTTATGTTGGTTGCGCTCTTACCAATCTTCCTCTGGATAGGAAGGTGGAATTTTTGAGCATGATAAGGCAAGTTAAAAATACTTTAAAGGAATATTTCGAAGTTATGGAGTTTTTGGGTGTTGACGATGCATCACAGGCTTCACCGCGCGAAGTTTATAATTTTGATATCAAAGAATGTGTGATGAAGGCGGACTGCATGCTAGCTATTTGCGATTATCCTTCGCTTGGTCTTGGTTACGAAATATCTACAGCTGTAGAGAAAAGGGGGATACCTGTGCTCGCCATGGCTCACAGGGATTCAGAGGTGACGAGACTGATTAGGGGTATAGATCACCCAGGGTTTAATTTCGAAATATATAATTCAATCGAAGATATAATTAATGCCACCAAGGCGAAGTTTCTAGGCTAAACATTGACAACTTCAATGTAAAATGCTACTCTTTTAACATCATTCTCACTATTATTTAACGAGACTGACTCCCCGCACTAGAGCAAAGCTCAATACGGGGCAAGTTGTGGAAATCATTTGTGACTTTTGTGTCCTATCGAATTGATGTCCATGGCACAAAATAAACATATGTACACACGTCATCCGGCACGCCCGTCTAAATTCGGACGTCCAAATACTAATTTTAAATCTCGCTTCAAGCCTAAGGGCCGAGGAGGGAGTGGAGGTTCTCGATCTCGCGGAGAGCGAATCGACTATTCTCGTTTTATCAAGAAGGCAGTTCAAGTTGCAGAGAAACCATACGTTTCTAAGCATGCTTTTTCAGATTTTCCTTTAAGTGAGCAACTTCATAAGAACATTGCACGAGCAGGCTATGCTGCGCCTCGTCCTATCCAGGACCAGTCTATCCCTGTGTCTATGTCAGGGGGTGATATCTTCGGACTAGCGAACACTGGTACTGGTAAAACAGCAGCATTTCTTATTCCTTTGATTGAGAAAATTGCCAAGACTAAAGGTCAGGGCAAGCGAGAGACAGTGCTGATAATGGCGCCAACTCGCGAGCTCGCAATCCAAATAGAAGAAGAGTTTAAAAAGCTCGCTTTTGGTTTCGGGATGTTTTCTGTTTCGTGTGTTGGAGGTCTGCCTATAATGAAGCAAATTCGTGAAATAAAAATGGGTGTTTCTTTCGTCATCGGTACACCAGGTAGACTAAGAGACTTAATAGACCGCAAAGTACTAGATTTAACAACTTGTAATTCAGTAGTGCTTGATGAAGCAGACCGAATGCTCGACATGGGATTCCGCGATGATATGATTTATATAATCGGCAAGACCGCGAAGGATCGCCAGACTTTGTTCTTCTCAGCAACACTATCTCCAGAAATAAAGAAACTAACCAGTGAATACTTGAAAGACCCAGTTTTCGTATCTGTGGTTTCTGGTGAGACTGCGAAAAATATTGATCAGGACGTAATTCGTACAAAAACCAAAGAAGAAAAAATAGCTAAGCTTCATGAAGTGTTAAAGAAGGATGGTTCCGATAAAGTTTTGATTTTTAGAGAGATGAAACACAGCGTAGATACACTTGCAAAAGAATTACGCACTCTTGGATTTAAAGCTGGCAGTATTCATGGCGACAAAAGAAGTCGTGAACGTCTACGAATACTTGATTCTTTCAAGCAAGATAAAATAAATATATTGATTGCGACCGACGTGGCTGCAAGGGGGCTAGATATCCCAGACGTGACTCATGTTATAAATTTCGATGTGCCTCAGACTTACGATACATACGTGCACCGTATAGGCCGAACCGGCCGAAGTGGTAAAGCCGGTACTGCGCTTACTTTCGTTCCTGCATAAAACAAAATCCCCCATTGGGGGATTTTGTTTTAGTGTAAAGGAGGGTAATCTTTCTTAATTTGTTTTTTAACTTCTTCTTGCATCCCTGTAGGAATTTTCATCTCGTTTAGTATTGTGGAGATCAGCTCCTTGGCTTCTGGTGTTACGAGGATGTTATTAAGAGTAATTATACCGGAATTAGCAGCGCCTTCTCTTTGTCCGTAAATAACGTTGTCGGGGGAAGAAGGGTCCCAAAGAGCCTGGCCAGTTTTTGCTCGGTCTGGAATTATTGTTACGCTCGAATCTACGTATTCGCCCCCTATCTGAGAAAAGGAAAATGTTTTTCCCGCGATTCTTTTTTTGAATGCATCTATGACTTTTATAGCTAAACCTTCTATCTCTTCGTTTTTCTCAGAGTTTTGGGTTAGTCTTTCTGGCATGCATCAATTATAGGCCTAAGTTTATCAAAAGCAAAGCCCTATATTACTTAGCCTCAATAAGTCCAGCTTTGAGTAGGGTAGCGTAGGCACCATTTTTCTTGATAGTGCGCATACCACGAGTAGAAACTTCAATATTTACAGTTTTACCTAGTTCAGGGACAAAAACTCTCTTCTTTTGAAGATTTGGGTATTTGCGAACCTTGCCGGTAGGGTTGAATTTAGTAGCACGAGTACGATTTGAGTACCCGCCCCCGATAATTCCGCCTTTTTTAGTTATTGCACATGTTTTCATAAGAGTTTCTACATGCTATCATTAAACTCGCTACTATGCAACTTATTGATACAATCTTTTATATAGCGGTGCTTATCATGTCTGTGGTGATCCACGAAGTCTCTCATGGCTTTATGGCAGAGTACTTTGGCGACAAGACAGCTAGGTACGCTGGCAGACTTACTCTCAACCCACTGAAACACTTGGATGTTTTTGGTTCGATAATTCTTCCTGCGCTTTTAATAATAACCAAAGCACCTTTCCTATTAGGCTGGGCAAAGCCGGTACCTTATAATCCAGATAATTTGCGTAATGAAAGATGGGGGACTTTGGCAGTTGCGGCTGCGGGAGTGCTCGCGAATATTTTCATAGCTATTATTTTCGGATTAATACTCAGGTTTACTGTGCCCATGGGTGCACCTGAGAGATTTATGGAAATAGTATCGCTTATTGTTTTTATGAACCTAGGTTTAGCCATATTTAACCTAGTGCCTATTCCACCACTTGATGGATCTAAGATATTGTTCGCATTTCTTCCTAGAAGCTTCTACTCAATCATGAATGTCTTGGAGCAATATGCTTTTATTTTGATAATTCTTTTCGTTGTATACTTTGCTGATATGCTTGCTCCGATTCTTCGGTTTGCTTTTACTCTGATCACAGGATTTGCCCTTTAACAGGGGAGTACTTGCTTTTTCTATACTGAAATAGTATATTCATTGGACTAGTCCATGAGGGCTATTTTGTTTAGATATGCCAACAATCAATCAATTAGTTCGAAAAAACCGCAGTCGAGTCCGCCAGAAGTCAAAGGCGGTTGCTTTGGCGCGTGGATTTAACGTCCTCAAGAACAAGCCTACATTTTTCCCTTCACCATTTAAGCGTGGAGTTTGTACTAAAGTTTCTACTACTACCCCTAAGAAGCCTAACTCCGCTCTCCGAAAGATCGCTCGCGTAAGACTAACCAACGGCATGGAAGTAACTGCTTACATCCCAGGAGAAGGACACAACCTACAAGAACACTCTGTTGTTATGATCCGTGGAGGTCGCGTTAAAGACTTGATCGGAGTACGATACCACATAGTTCGTGGTGTCCTTGATACTCAAGGAGTAGAGAAGAGACGACAAGGACGTTCTCTGTATGGTAACAAGAAGCCAAAAGGCGGAGACAAGAAATAATTTCTAAATACTGATTTATGCGAAGAAAAATAAAAAACAAAAATATAGTAGGCCCTGATTTCGTTTATAACTCTCAGAAACTAGAGAAGTTTATAAACTACGTTATGTGGTCTGGAAAGAAAGAAACTTCAAGAAAGATAATCTATCAAGCTTTTGACGTTATTAAAGAAAAGACAGGTAACCCAAACCCATTAGAAGTTTTCGATCTAGCTATGAAGAATGCCGGTCCTCTAACCGAGGTTCGTTCTAAGAGAATCGGAGGAGCTAACTATCAGGTGCCTCGCGAAGTTCGCCCTGAACGACGCCTTGCGCTAGCTATGCGCTGGATTCGTGACGCAGCTCGTGCTAAGAAAGGTTCTCCTATGCACGTGAAGCTTGCTGAAGAAATAATCCTTGCATCAAAGAACGAGGGAAGTGCTATCAAGAAGCGAGAAGACACTCACAAGATGGCCGAAGCCAACAAAGCCTTCGCTCACTTCGCTTGGTAATTTTCCCAAGCAAATTCTTGTGTTTTTTTCGCAGGGCATAGCCTTAGGAATTTTTATTTATTAATAATATATAATTTATGGAAAGAGATTATCCACTAGAAAAAGTTAGAAATTTTGGAATCATTGCACACATCGACGCTGGTAAGACTACCACG
>CAZUID010000041.1:0-5570 GCA_964620985.1 uncultured Candidatus Saccharibacteria bacterium
AGAAGATAAACTGGGAGCCAGAGCATACTCGCGAAGGGCGTTTCGGTGAGTGGCTGAAAGATATCAAAGACTGGGCCGTGTCTCGTGAGCGTTACTGGGGAACTCCGCTTCCTGTATGGGAGTGTTTTCGGTGTGATAATAGAAGCGTCATCGGTGGGCTTGAAGATTTGCAAAATAAATCCAAGAAATCTGGGAATAAATATTTCGTAATGCGTCATGGTGAAGCCGAGAAGAATGTTAAAAATATAATAAATTCTACCAACGATAATCCTTCGCCTTTAACAGAGAAGGGTAGGCAGCGTGCCAAAGACGGCGCTAAGAAGATAGGAGAAAAGATTGATCTTATTTTCGCTTCTCCTCTTTTACGCACTCAAGAAACTGCGAAAATAGCTGCCGAAGAACTCGGCCTATCTCCAAAAGAAATAATAACTGACGATAGGCTTATAGAGATTCAGTCAGGAATTCTAAATGATAAACCAATAACAGAATTCAGAAGTTTCTTCGCTTCGCACTCTGATCGTTTCCATCAGGCTCCAGAAGGCGGGGAGAACTTAACCCAGGTCAAAAGACGAATGGGGGAATTCTTGTACGACATAGACAAGAAATATGCTGACAAAAATATTTTAATTGTGAGCCATGAAGACTCTATATGGATGCTTGAGGCTGCTGCGAAAGGCCTCGATAGTTACGGCAGTAGCTTGTTGTGGTTGCCTGGAGGTAAGAACTTTATAGACATGGGAGAGGCGCGAAAGTTGGAATTTGTGCCATTGCCTCACAACCAGGATTGCGAGCTTGATTTTCATCGTCCATTTGTCGACGAGATAAAGCTAGTATGTGCTTGCGGTGGAGAGATGACTCGCGTGAAAGAAGTTATGGATGTGTGGTTCGACTCAGGTGCGATGCCTTTCGCCCAGGACCATTATCCTTTCGAGAATAAGAAATGGGTAGACGGTGATGGTTTCCCTGCAGACTATATCTCTGAGGCAATAGATCAGACTCGAGGATGGTTCTATACCCTGCATGCTATCGGGGTACTGATGGGTAAAGGTCAGGCATATAAGAATGTTATTTGCTTAGGACACTTACTAGATGCCAATGGGAAGAAGATGTCTAAGTCTTTGGGTAACGTCGTAGACCCTTGGGATATGATAGAGAAGTACGGTGTAGATACCTTGAGGCTTTGGATGTATTCAGTGAATCAACCTGGTGAGTCAAAGAACTTCGACGAGAAGACCGTGGCGTTACTAAATCAGCAAGTGTTCGGATTGCTTTACAACGTGTTGGCCTTCTATGAGCTTTATCGAGATAAAAGTTTAGAAAATAAAACTGACAACATAGAGCCAGATAATATTCTGGATCAATGGATTTTGGTGCGCTTGGTTGAGCTGTCTAATCTCTGTACTGAGAATATGGATGAGTACAGGCTTCTCGAACCTGTGCGTGCTATTAGGGATTTTGTAAATGATTTGTCGACTTGGTACCTACGACGTTCTCGCGACACAATAAAGGCAGGTGATGAAAGTACTAAGCAGACATTGTATTTTGTGCTTAAAACTTTAGCTAAAATCATGGCTCCATTTGCTCCGCTCGCATCTGAGGACATATGGATAAAGTTAAAAAATGAAGGGGATGTAGAAAGCGTACATCTAGCCTCATGGCCAGACGTAGGAGATATGGGTCGCTATGATGTTGTAGAATTTATGCAGAGGACTCGCGAGATCGTGTCTCTTGGTCTTGAGGCACGACAACAAGCCAAGATTCAAGTTCGTCAGCCACTAGCGAAAATAACTGTAAAGAATTTGAAATTAAAAGAAGAATTTGTTGCTCTAATCAAAGAAGAATTAAATGTTAAAGAAGTTGTCGAAGGTAATAGTATCGAGAAAGAAGTAGAGCTTGATACTGTTATAACTCCTGAGCTAAAAGCTGAAGGGGATTATCGCGAGTTCGTTAGAGCGCTGCAAGAAGCTCGCAAGAAGCAAGGACTCAACCCTAGCCAGCCAGTGAAGATAACTATAAATGCTACCAAAGAAGGCAAGGAGCTACTTAAGAAATTCTCTAAAGATTTACAGAAAGTCGTACTCGCGGTGAAGATAGAGGTAAAGAAAACTGAAGGTGAAGAGATCAAAATAGGTAAAATTGTTTTTAAGGTAAAAATTGAGAAGAAATAAAGTCTCGAAAATTTTGTGTTAAAATAGAGGAATGAAGATAAAAAAGATAGGGCACTGTTGTCTTGTTTTGGAGGTAAATGGTAAAAGAATAATGACCGATCCAGGTTCTTATACACTAGAAGAACATTCCAAGGAAGAAAATATAGATTTAATCTTAATTACTCATGAACATGGGGATCACTTACACGTTGAATCTTTAAAACAAGTTGTTGTAAATAATCCAAATGCGAAGATCATTACTAATAATTCTGTAGGTGTAATTATTGGAGAAGCGGGTATAAAGTACGAAGTTTTAGAAGACAGGGTGGCGATTGAGGTTAGTGGCATACAACTAGAAGCTTACGAGTGTAAACATGAAGAGATTTTTAAGGATATCGGGCAAGTGCAAAACACTGCATATTTTATTGATGGACGGCTATTTTTTCCAGGGGATTCATACTATAATCCCGGAAAGCCAGTTGAAATTTTAGCACTGCCTGTCGCAGGTCCTTGGTCAAAAGTAAAAGATGCGGTGAACTACGCTTTAAATGTTAAACCTAAAAAGTGTTTTCCTATGCATGACGGAGGATTGAAGTCTGTTGATGGCGGCAATCATAAAATACATGCTATTGTTTTACCACAAAATGGCATTGAGTTTGTTTCACTGAATGCCGGCGAAGAAAAAAATTTGTAATGCACCACATTTATCACACAGAAGGCATAATACTAAGTAGTAGGAATTTCGGAGAATCTGGTAAGTATTATCATATTCTCACTCGAGATTTGGGGCTTGTGATGGCTTCGGCTTCAGGCGTGCGCAAGATGTCATCGAAATTGCGATTTATATTGCAAGACTTTTCTTATTTGAAAATTGATTTAGTGAAAGGCAAAGACTTCTGGCGAGTCATCAGTGCTTCTAAGACTAATGTTTTAGAAGACATAACCAAGAAGCCAGAGATATTTGCGATCTTAGCGAACATCTCGCGCTTGCTCAAGCGACTTCTGCCAGGAGAAGAATTTAACGAAAGTTTATTCACTGACTTAGTGCATGGTCTAGATGTTTTAGCAAAAGCCAAGACTAAAGAAGAATTGCGCAACATCGAAGCTGTTATGGTTTTGCGTATTTTGAATAGTTTGGGGTACATAGGGGACAGTGAGGCATTGAAGGATCTAGTAAGTTCGCCTTTCGTGTATGACATTCTCCACGAAGTTGGTGCTAAGAGGGTGCACATACTCTCAGAGATCAACAAAGCCCTAAAGGAAACTCAGCTCTAAGACATTTTTAAATCTCTTTTAGAGTGTTATAATTAACCAATGACTCAGCCTGGTGAAGATAATTTAAGTAAAGTTGAAGAATTAAAGAATAGATTGTTCAGCCGTAACTACCAAATGAAGGTAGAGCATCGCGACAATTTCTCGCCATTGCCCACAAAGGAAGTTCCTGAGGATTGGCAGGGTGAGCCCGAGAAGCCTAGATTGGGTGAGCAAATTTTTATGAAAACTTCATTTTTTAAGAAATTCTTTCTTTTTTCCTTGGCCTTTTTCGTTTTGGCTGCGGGATATGCTGCCTATATGTTCTTTGCACAGGGCAACACTGTTTCTAATAAAAATATAGATATAGCAGTACTGGGCAATACTTTCACGGCAGGTGGAGAAGAGCTATCACTTGTTGTTGAGATAACCAACAGGAACAGCCTTCCTCTAGAGTCGGTAGATCTGATAGTTGAATATCCGAAAGGCTCTGAGGGTGGGTTGCTTCAAGATTCTGAAAGAATTCGCGAGACATTAGAGGGCATCCCATCTGGAGAGGTGGTAAGTAAAAATATTAAAATAGTGCTTTTCGGAGAGCAGGGTAGCATTCGTCCAGTTAGGATAGCTATGGAATACAGAATGGAAGGCTCGAATGCAACTTTCGTTAAAGAAAAATTATATGAAGTTACGATTAACTCTACGCCTCTTAATGTATCTATAACTGGGCCTAGTAGTGCAAGCCCCAACCAAAATGTAACTCTTGAAGTCAAAGCTTCTTTAAATGCTACGAAATCATTGCCAAAGGTTTTGATCCGAGTGGATTACCCAACCGGCTTCCAGTTCGCTTCTGCTAACCCAGCACCTTCATTTGGAAGTAATATTTGGAATTTAGGTGACTTGGCTCCTGGGGCAGAAAAGACTATATCTATTACTGGTAAAATGATTGATGTTTTCGATGGGGAAGAAAAGTCATTTCGCGCTTGGAGTGGCTCGCAGTCTACGGCAGACAAGGCGGTCATAGATGTTGTGTTTAATTCTGTATTACATACATTAGCTATAAAGAAACCTCTAATAACCGCAGATATATTTATTGAAGGAGATCGTGCACGTGAGCACGCGTTAGATTCTAAGACTAACATCACCGGAGAAATTCGTTGGTCTAACAATCTAGATACTAAGATAAATGACTTTGTGATTAAAGCAGAAATTTCAGGTAATGCTGTTAATCGTAAGACAATAAGCGCCCAACAAGGTTTCTATGAATCCTCAACCGACACCATTATCTGGGATAAGAATTCTATAAATAAATTCAAAGAAATAAATCCTGGTGATTCTGGTTCGGTGGTTTTCTCACTTTCGCCAAATTCATTGTTCGGTGCATCTAACGGCATGCTATCTAGCCCGACGATAAATATAGACGTTACTATCGAAGGCAAGCAACCACTAGTAGAATATGCCTTGCAGAGTTTGAGTACCAAGGAGTCAACTTCGATAAAGATTATTTCTGACCTAGGATTCTCGGCTAAGGCGCTTTATTTCTCTGGTCCTCTTACCAACAAGGGTCCCATACCTCCAAAAGCTGAACAAGAAACCACATATACCGTGGCTTGGTCACTTTCAAATACCGCGAATAATATTTCTAAGGCCAAGATAGTTGCTAGCTTGCCAAACTGGGTGTCCTTCGGTGGGGCGGTTTCCCCAACAGGTGAGGACATAACTTATAACCAAGCAACCAGAGAAATTACCTGGAATATCGGTTCTATCCCTCAAGGAACAGGCATAACCAATAAATTCCGAGAAGCATTTTTCCAAATAAAGCTGAAACCTTCTCTATCTCAAGTCAACAATTCTCCTACAATAATTAATGATGCAGTTTTGACTGGACACGATGATTTTGCTAACGTGGATGTAAAGGTTAAAAAGGGTGGATTAGACACCAGGCTTTCGAGTGATCCAGGATTTCCTCTAAGCGGAGATCGAGTAGTTGAATAGGGCTCGAGCATAATAATAAAATGAAAAACGAAAAAGAAAATAATGATGGTTTGATGGAGAAGATTGTTTCGCTTTGCAAAAGACGAGGGTTTATTTTCCCTGGTTCTGAGGTGTATGGGGGATTGGCTGGTACTTATGACTGGGGGCATTTCGGTCTCGCACTTAAGAATAACGTCAAGC
>CAZUID010000042.1:0-5281 GCA_964620985.1 uncultured Candidatus Saccharibacteria bacterium
CCACTCCTGCAATTCTCGGGTAAGATAGTTCCAATTGAGTAGGAGGTAGTCCACATCGTGAGGGTTTTTGACCAGAAACTCCTCAAAAAGCCTTGTAGCAAGCGGGATTTTGTCAGTTCGATAGCCAGTCAAATGGTTGTAGGACAATTTCTCATCAAAGATGAAATAAAAGAGCCTATGCTGTTCAAAGACATCCATACTTTGCCACACAGCATAAGGGTTTTTCAGCAATCCGGTTGCTTTGTCGAGTGCAGTTCGATAAGGCACTGAGAGGTCAATCGTTTCCACTGATTCGCCTGCAAATGTAATCTCTTTTGAAACTCTCTCTAGTTGTACCTCATAGATTCGTCTCAAGTCCTCAGACCGTGCTGTAAGCACCTTGTCCGTGAGTTGTTCTGCTTTATCCCCAAGTTCTGCTCTGCGGTAGGCTTCAATCGTCTGTTTCTTTTTGACTGAGGCTACTTCTTCTTTCCATGTACGATCAAAAACGACTTTGACCAATTTATCAATCTCTGGTTTCAGAGCATTTCTCTGCAGTAGTTCGACAAATCTTGTCTCAATATCATCTTTTCGTATGGAAGTACCATAGTGCTCACAGTCCTTGTTATGGCAGAGATAGTAGGGGAAGCGTTTTCTTGTCCATGCCGCCGTCAGATGGCCACTGCAATGGTCGCAAACCAATAATCCCCGGAGAGGAAAGTCGGGAGAAATATCCTGACGCACTCGAACCGAAAGTTCTACCTTTTTCAGGAGAACTTGCAGGCGTTCAAAAGTATCAAGAGTAATAATTCCTTCATGGTGGCCTTCTCTTCGTTTTACCTCCCAAAGAGGGTATTCAATGTAGCCTGCATAAAATGAGTCAGAAAGTAACTGAGTTAGGCGGTGGATATATTTTTCCGGTGATAGTCCTTCCCAAAAGCCACGCTCAACGAGAAACCGACACACATCGATTTTTCGGATGAGTGTCCTGTTCAAAAAGCCTTCGATGGCTTCTACGAGTATCTCGCACTCGGCATTAGGCTTCAGTAGTTTTCCGTGTAACGGGTCTTGGTGGAAGGAATAGCCTTTTTTAGCACCAAAAGTCCAGTAACCAGCATCAAGGCGAGCCTTCATTTTTTGCACCACTTGGCGTTGGTTTTGTTTTCTTTCTAGCTGTCCTTGAGCTGCGAATATTGTTTCGACAAATTCTCCCTCTGGACTTTCATCAAAACTGTAATTCAGACAATGTAGCATTACATCTCTTGCCTTAAAAGCGGCACGCAACTTAAAATGAAAATTTGTATCCCTCGCAAAGCGTTTCAGGTCATCAAAAACCACCAAAAACTTTTTGTGAGGACGATCGTCAATATACGCAAGCATCTCTCTCATTGCTGGACGATTCATAAAGTCACCGCCGCCGGGATATGTATCTGGGAATGTCTTTTCGTGAGGTACTTCCACTGATTTTAGAAAACTAACAGTGCGTTCCTCTTGGCTAGCGAGCCCAGAACCCTCGGTTTCTTGTCTTTTAGAAGAAACTCGGGTATAAGAAAGGCCTACTCTGCCTTCATAAGGATTCTTACTCTCCATTTCTTTTTTGTCGTTTGACATAGGGGTGTAATTCCGGATTAATAATATTTCTGCAAAATGCTTCGAGATATTGTAGGCGCTCAGTAATTTTTCTGTTGGTACTTACTTGGTCGCCTGTTATCTGGCGATATTCAGCGACCGAGACAAGGGGCTCCCCCTTCATTTTTATGTCCCAAGTGGTAATTCTTTCCAAGTTGATGCCAATTATCACCGCATCGCATATTGAAATAGAATCCCAGACTGTGACTAAAAGTGGCTCTATTTTGAGGTTTTCTGTGGTCATATGGCTCTAGCTATGGAATTAGTGCTTTGGGAGGCTACAAAGAGAAATTTACCATCAATTTGTGGTCTCCTCAGGGGGGTTGAAAGATTCTCCAGTTGCCGAAAAAGCTCTCTTTTATCCCCGGACTCGTATTCGCCCTTATTCACCAGTCGATTGAACCAGTAATGAATCTTAGCCGGACTAAAATCTCCCTCTCTCACTGCTTCAGCGAAATTAAGATAGTCGCTTCGCAATGGCTGCGTCTCCTGTAGCTTCCTGAACCGTCTTTCTATGCTTTTCATACGCTTATAGCGTTAAATGGATAAATAAAACCCGAAAAGGAGTAGCGACCCGGCTTTTGTTGGTACACAGAAGCTTCGCTACGCCTTTTCGGGCTGTATTCGATAATATGTCGGGAATGCTCTGTGTACCATATATCCACGGTACATCAGTCCCAACTTATTCTTCGTGCGCACAAAATCATCACCATTCAAGTGGTAATACGGCTTTAGTCGAATGGGGGGTTATTTGACTACCTTCAAGGCGGCGATTAGAAGAAGGTAGTAAATAACCGAGAGACGGTTTTTCCTCTTTTAGGAGTTGTGGGAATTACTGCTGTAAGAAGTAATCTAGGAGAAATAGTTTGCTTATTTCTCTATTTTCGAAGGATTTGGTAATATGTCTGTGTGCAAGCACAACAACTGAATAAGAAAGTAGCCTAAAGTTATCGGGATTTCTTCCGATAGCCATGGTGAAAAAGTCCAGTTAGACATGAAGATCCCATCGTATGGGGTGTCTAACTGGCCGTTCTAGGAAACTGGAACGAGGGGCTTCGGCTCCTACCTATGCGGTGGGTTTTTCGTATTCCAAAAGCATTTTATGAAAACATCTACGATTTTTTGGGCAGTATTTTGGTTATTACTCGCCAGCGCCGTAGTTTTCAGATGGTATACCCATACTCATCCACCAGTAGATATCGTGACTACTCATTGTCCAAAGCCTAGCGATCCTGATTGGGCAACTACAAGTTTGTTTGAGAGTGACACCTGTCACGATGCGAGAATAAGGGAGGAGGAGCGAATAGCCAACCCTGTCATTCCTGAGAGCGTTGCGCCACGATGCTGCGTGTATTGCGGTCAGGGTCAAGCCTGTGGAGACTCGTGTATTTCCCGCAATGATACGTGCCATCAAGAAACTGGCTGTGCGTGCAATTAACAGTTAATTATTTCTTATGACCACTCTTCTAAGAATTCTTGCCATGTTTGCTGTCATTGGAGGCTCTTCCTATGGGTATTTCTCAAACCATAAGCAAGAGGTTTCAGAAAACACTCAACAGGAAACTGTGAGCGAAAATATAGAAACCGCTCCAAATGAGCCTTCCGACAAAGATATCGCCGCTCCTGTTCAGGAAGCTGAAAAGGAGAAAGCAGATGAGCCAGTTATTTCCACTGTACCTACGCCAGAAGTTCCAGATGAAAAGGAGAAAAAGAAAGAGGAAACAAAAAAGAAAGACGAGTCTTCTAGTGGTAAAAGCATCTCCTCTCTTTCTCAGGAAAGCGAAAAGAAAGCGGACGAGGACTCCAAAGAAGAGCCTGATCCCTGTTTCACGATAGACGGCCTCGTGAAGTATTCTGAAGGTGTTTATTACAGAAAGGGATTTACTCTCAATGGAACTTGTTCCAAGGATGCAGATACATTTGAATGGTATTTTGATAGTGTCAAAATTGGGACAAAGGAAAAAATGTTGATTTCTTCAGCACCGAAATTCAAAGGATTTAGTGGCTTCAAAGAGGGTGTTGCTGTTGAAATAAAGCTAGTCGCAACGTCTCCCGATGGTATCTCAAAAAGCGAAAGCAAGAAGATTTCTCTGAGGAAAGTACCGGAAGTTGATCCTTGTATCACGCCTAAGATGTCAGACACAAAAGAGCTCGAACTTGGTAAGGAAATCGATTTTGATGCTTCCTGTACAGAGTATGAAGATGAGAACCCTGTTGTAAAATATAGCTGGGTATTTAGAGACGGGAAGGACGGAGAAGAAGAATCAGGAAAGAAAGTTTCACACACGTTTTCAAAAGGTGCAACGACCATCACTTTCTCTGAGTGCGGGGGAGAAGGCCAAGCTTTGGAGGTTGAACTTCAGCTTGAAACAAAATTAGGAAATAGTAATACAGCCCTCTATCACTACTGCATAAAGGAATAATGGCAGTAAAATCCTTACCGTGGCGGCATTGCCTATAAGAGGTAAAAATGAGAAAATAGAGGAGGTTTATGGTAGTTTTCTGATTTTTTCGTAATATGGAACAGCAGCAAAGAAGAAATCAGTTCATTTTGCCAATTGCAATACTATTGGCAGCTATTATTTTTGGCGCATTTTACTACGCTAGCCATATGAGAGACCGTCAGTCTTCCCAAAAGCAGGAAGCTTCTAATAGCTGGCTGGATACCATGCCGGCAGGAACGGCCGATCACTATGGCGCTGAAATACTACAGACTGGAGGAGTAGGGTCACGAATGACACAAGAAACTGCCTATCTGCTTACTGAACAGGGATACTTGAAGTCACCCGAGGACTGGGTATCTGCTTCCTTTAACACCCCGGCGGATATTATGGATGTTACTTGCAGAGAGGGTTACGCTATGACCGCCTGTGTGGTGAATGGCAAAAAAACTGAGATAGACCCGATTTTTGGATGTCGGGCAGCACCACTAGAGAACAAAATGCAGAACAAGGTAACCGTAGAGTGTTCTAAAAAATAGATTCTAAACTCTTATGGAACATTTTTTACCGCTTGTTACTGCCTTTGGTTTGGGTGCGCTTATTAGTGGTGTCGTAGTAACTTGGGTGGAAAATAAACTAGGGCAAAACTCAGAAAATAAAAGGAGAATCAGAGAGCGGAGAGAGGAACAATACAAGAAATTTCTAGACAACCTCGTGGGTTTTTACAAAGGATGGGAGGATGAGAAGAAACAAAAACAATTTATTTTAGATGTCAATACAAGCGCAACTGTATCTGCCTCAGATAAAGTCTATCGGCTGGCAAGTTACTATATAGGTAGTTACGATAAGAGTAAAAAGGTGGTGGAGGAAGCCGAAAGGCAGAGAATATACGCAAAGCTCGTTATAGCAATGAGGAATGAATTAAATCAGCTGTCAGGTGAATGCCCCACCCACCTGAAGGAGGAAGAGATTAGAGTAATGCAACTGGACTAGGCAGCTTACAATGATGTGGCTATGAATGCCTACTCCTATATCCTACATGTGGTAACTCTCTAGGATGTTCCTGCAGGGAAGATCAAGCAGTATCAAGCAATTGCTGTAATACAGAGCTGGACTGATAGTAGTCCCAGAATCGAGAAAGATAGCTATTGAGCCTGTTCGATCTTTTACTCATCATGTCCACCAACAATGAAAAGAGAGGCTCGTCGATATGCTTGATAAAAGATGATACG
>CAZUID010000043.1:0-3199 GCA_964620985.1 uncultured Candidatus Saccharibacteria bacterium
ATTTTTTCAAGGCAAGAAAAAGAAAATTCTACAGAATTTGAAAAAAGATATGGCTCTTTACGCCAAGTCTCGCGAATTCGAAAAGGCATCCGAAATTAAGCGACAAATATTTGCCCTTCAGCATATCAACGACGTGTCCCTGCTTCGCTCTGACAGAAATGCATATCATACTTCAGTATTTAGAATCGAGGCATATGACGTCGCTCATATGTCCGGCAAGAACATGGTAGGAGTTATGACAGTAGTAGAGAACGGTAATGCAGTAAAAAGTGAATATAAAAAGTTTAAAATCCGCACTCAGGCTGGTGCGAACGACACAGGAGCTCTTTCTGAAATTCTGGAACGTAGATTCAACCACCCAGAATGGCGAACGCCGGATCTGGTCGTGGTGGACGGGGGAGTAGCGCAGATGAATGTGGCCAAGAAGACCATAGAGAAGTCTGGATTCGATCTCAACGTTGTCTCTGTGTTGAAAGACGAACGCCACAGGCCCAAGAGTGTGCTAGGTTCTCGAGTTTTAGCATTACAGCATCAGGGTGCAATACTATTGGCTAACAGCGAAGCGCACAGATTCGCAATTGCGTACCACAAAGACATGCGTAATAAAAACTTTTTGAAATAATGAACAGAAAGGAAAACATTTTAATACTTCACAATATCCGTAGCGTAGAGAACGTGGGCGCCATGTTTCGTACCGCGGATGCGGCAGGTATAGATAAAATTTATTTATCAGGTTACAGTCCTGCGCCACTTGATAGATTTGGCAGGAAGAGGATGGATATGTCTAAGTCTGCATTAGGAGCAGAGGAGTATGTGGCTTGGGAGTATAAGAAAACTATTTCCCCGATAATAGCAAAACTTAAAAAAGAAGGATTTTATTTTGTAGCTATCGAGCAAGACGATAAAGCTATAGACTATAAAAAGGTGAAAACAAAAAACAAGAATGCTTTCATTGTTGGCACAGAGGTCACTGGCATACCGAAAAATATTTTAAATAAGTGCGACGTTATTGCTGAGATACCGATGAGAGGGAAGAAGGAGTCTCTGAATGTGTCGGTGTCGTTGGGGGTAGCTTTGTTCAGAATTTTAAATATTTAACTATTTCTGACACTTGGGGCAAAATATCGTAGTTCTTGTTTGGACTAATATTTTTTGTAGGGGAGTTTTGCATCGTGGGCACTTTTCGCCTCCTTTGCCGTATACTTTGTGTTCGCGGGCGTAGTTGCCTTTAGATTTATCTAGTAGCCGATAAGTAGCTACAGATGAACCCCCGACTTGTATTGCGCGTTTTAGGATTCTGATTATTGCTTTATGTAGCTTGGTTGCTTCTTCTTTGGTCACACTCGAGGATGCACGTGTGGGTTTTATCCCAGCTTCAAACAAACTCTCATCTACGTAGATGTTACCAAGACCAGTAACTATTTTCTGGTCCATTAACACTGCTTTTATTTTTCCAGACTTTTCTTTTAATTTTTCAAATAAATATTTTGCAGTAAATTCCTTCGACAATGGCTCGAGCCCGTAGAGTACAAAATGATTTTCTTTCTCGAAGGCTTCCCCTGTCGGGTAGTAGAGCATGTAGCCAAACATCCTAGTGTCGTTGTAGTACAGTGTGCCATGTTCAAGCTCAAATATTATATGCGTGTGTTTGTTGGGTAGCTTGTGCTCAGAAAGTTCTATTGGGTGGCCACCTATTATGTCCTTACTTTTATCCTTTGCGTGATAAGCGAATTGTCCAGACATCTTGAGATGAGAGAGTAGTATACGGTCGTGAGTTAAATGAAATATTAAATTCTTGGCTCTTCTCTCAATACTTACGAATCTTTCACCCGTGAGGCCTTTTATAAACTCTTTCCTTTTGGATTCTTTCGCAACGCGAATATTGCCCTTACCCGAAATAAGCTTGGGTTTGTGGACCAAAACCCTTTTAATTCTTTGCCCAATTATGGCTTTCTCGAGTCCTAATCTTAAGTTTTCAACCTCTGGCAGTTCTGGCATCCCGATACTAAAAATTTAAAATTATTAATAATATTGATTATGCCCTGTACTCAAAATTTTAGTACGGGACAAGTCCTATCTTCCCCCTAGGCTCTTTAGCGCTTCGCGGATTTTGGCATTAGTGTCGAGGTCTGGAGAAACTTTCTTAAGAGCATCGCGAGCTTCGTTTTGAGAGTATCCCAGAGACTTCAATGCTTCTAGGGCATCGAGTTCGCCTTGGAGGGAGTGAGATGAAGTATCTTTACCAAGTTTATCCCTAAGTTCTATTACTATCTTCTCAGCGGTTTTCTTACCAATGCCTGAAATCTTGGTAAGGTACGAGATGTCTCCAGTGCTTATAGCTTTCTTGAGTGTTTCAAGGGAAGCAATGCCGAGTATCGAAAGAGCACCTTTGGGACCTATGCCTGATACATTGATGAGCATCTCGAAAAATTCCAATTCTTGTCGGTCAAGGAATCCGTATAGATCGAACATGTCTTCTCGTATGTGTGTGTGAATAAATAGCGATACCTCGCTATTTTGGGGGACTTTGGTGAGGGTATCAGGGGATATGTTGACCTTGTAACCCACTCCGCCAGTCTCTATGAGTATGAACTTCTCAGACTTAAATGTAATTTTTCCTCTTAAGCTTCCAATCATGTACCAATCATATCATATTCTCTGTTTATAGAGACAAGTTGCATTTTATGTGGTTTTCTGCTAAATTACCCTTATGCCAATAACCAAATCAGCCAAGAAGGCGATACGCGGATCTCTTCGAAAGAAGGGCTACAACGACCGCAAAAAGCGTGCAATGAAGGACGTAATCAAGAAAATTGAGAAGGTCTCTAAAACTGACAAAAAGGAAGGACTAAAAATGCTTCCTAACGCTTTTTCTGTTATCGACAAAGCTGCTAAGTCTGGCGTTATCAAGAAGAATAACGCTGCTCGCAAAAAAGCTAGACTATATAAAATCACTAAATAATCTATGAGTCATCTCCTAGAATTTTATGGAACAGAATGCCCACACTGCGTGCGTATGCATGAGCTCGTGGAGCGCTTAGAGAAAGAAGAGGGAGTAAAAGTAGAAGCCCTGGAAGTCTGGCACAATAAAGAGAATGAAAAAAGATTGCTCGAATTAGATAAAGAATTTTGTGGGGGAGTGCCTTTTTTCTTCAATACTAAAACAGAGAAATGGATTTGCGGAGAAGCTTCATACGAA
>CAZUID010000043.1:3221-5153 GCA_964620985.1 uncultured Candidatus Saccharibacteria bacterium
TCAAAGACTGGGAAAAGTAAAAAAAATAAAGACAAAATAAAACACCCCTTGCGGGGTGTTTTATTTTTGAGTTAATTAATGATGTCCGGCGTCAACGACTACATGTCTTTGTTCAGGCTTACCGTATAGGTATCTTATGAGCAACAACAAGAGAAGAAGTAGTAGTAAGAAGAACAACCATCCTAGAAGTGTATCAGGGAAGAAGCCTGCGCCGAAGACGTTTGCTCCTAACACTGAGCCACCGAGGTCTACATGGTGAGTCGCGTATGCAACTACATCACCTTGTCTGTCAGAATTGTCGGTGTATACCATGTTGGCAACTACAACTACAAGTTGATTGTTTCTTAGGGTTGATTTTGTTCTAGCAGTGAAGAGGATATCACCAGTTTCACTTGGACGAAGCTCGTCTATGTCTAGAGTAATGGTGTTGTCTTTTGCTGTGTATGAGCCACGGTTGGTGTTCTCGAAAGTCATAGACTCAGGAAGTGTTATACGTAGAGCAACTTTTGTTAAAGTCTGACCACTAATATTTTTCCATTCAACACTATATATGCGTTCCTCTCCGACACCGATAGAGTCATCGCCACCGTCGATAGTAAGTTCTACTAGAGGCTTAGATACGCCACTACCAGTATTTATATAAGTTGTGGTGTTTCGTACTATTGGGGCAGGGGCAGGACTAGGGATGTATATAGTCTGTGGAGGTTGTACTACAGGAGTACTTACAACCTGGACAGTTACAGAGTCACTTTCGTTACCTTCGTCGTTTCCACAATCAAGGAAGAAAGTTGCACTTCCATACATAGCTCCTGTTGAGAAGCTACCCCCAGAGTGATTTTTATTTCCAGACCAGCCGTTTGTTCCACCAGAAGCGTAACAATCATCCGCGTCTTCGACGTCCCATCGCACTGTAGTACTCTGTCCAGAATTTACAACTGAACGATCCACAGTAAGGTCTACAGTAGGGCGGTCGTCATTGTTGTTGCTGTTACCACTTACACGTACGGTTACAGAATCAGTATCTGAATCGCCGTCATCATTGGTACATTCGATTTTAAATGTTTCGTCATCATCAAGGTCCTCGGTGGTAAATGTTCCAGAGGTGCCGATATTCTTACGATTCCAGTCGTTTGTTCCACTTATGGTTTCGCAGTCATCTGCGTTGTCAGAATCCCATCGGAGCTTAACATTGTCTCCTTCGTCGATACTTGTGTCATCAGCTGTTATGTCGACACTAATGTCTCCAGAAGAATTATTGTTGTCGTCTACATTTATAGTTACAGAATCAGAGTCTGAGCCTTGAGCATTACTACAAGTAATACTGAATGTTTTATCACTAGATAGTGAGCCAGTGTAGAAACTTCCTAAGAGAGCCTTGTTGCCACCCCAACCATTTGCTCCACCTGTTGCAGAACAAGAATCAGCATTGTTAGAGGTCCAGCGAACAGTTGTGCTGTCATCTTCATCTATATCGTTGTCATCAGCGTAGATTGTTACACTAGGTTGAGAAATTTGCTGACCACCTACGATCACAGTTACTGTTGCGTTATCTGACCCAGAGCTATTAGAACAAGTTATGTTGTAAGTTACGTTATTGGTTAAAGCACCAGTGTTGAAATTTCCGAAGAGTGCCTTAGATCCTGACCAGCCATTCATGCCACCAGAAGCGTTACAGCTTGTAGCGTCTGTTGAGGTCCAGCTTATTACACTAGTACCGTTGTAGTTGATGTTAGATGGGCTAGCAAAGATAGAAACAGAAGGAGCCTGCACTTGCTGACTACCTACACTTACAGTGACAGAAGCATTGTCTGAGCCACTAGAGTTGCTACAGTTTATGTGGAATGTCGTAGCATTTGTAAGGTTTCCTGTGAAGAAACTTCCTAGAAGTGCCTTAGATCCTGACCAGCCATTAGTTCCACTAGAAGCAGAACA